>NYWG01000294.1 GCA_002684915.1 Verrucomicrobiales bacterium | reverse complement strand
GCACAATTGGACTGTAATAGAATTGTCAGTCGTCTGAGTTTGTAGCACATGACTCAACACCAGATACACTATGACAGTAAGATTATGTCATTATATGATAATACTGCAATTCCCTCGCGGACTGCACTCTTGCTGCCGAACGCGAAGGTGAGGAGAACGACACACACATAATGCTGAGAACAAACGCAATAGTGATAGAGCTGGGCAGGGGGTGGCCAATGACCAACCGTAAGAATGGGGCTGGGGGAAGCAGTGAAGAGTATACTGAAGGGTTCAGTGAACAGATGAATAGAAGTGGAAGCACATCATTAAAGCTAAAGAACGTGGTCGTGCAATACGAAGTGTCACTGTACGTATCGTTGCTGCTGGTAGAGCTCCTCAAGGAAGCTCCATGCAATCCCAATTATTGCTGTGCTGCAAGGTTGATCAATGAATCCACAGCACTTCCAGTTGCCGGCGCATCAGGCTGAGCTGCTGCTTGTGCTGGTGCTGTTGGAGCTGCAGGAGCTGCAGGAGGAGGAACGGCAGCAGCTACAGCTTCTCCAATGTTACCGAGAGCCTGGCCTAGTGGTTGTGCCTGAGGAGGTGCAGGAATCACTGCAGGAGCTGCAGGTGGAGCTGCAGGTGGAGGGGCCTGCGCTTGGGGAGGATTCGCGCCAAAAGCAGAGAGGGCATCCTTGGACAATTGCCAGGGGGCTCCTCCAGCTTCAGGGGGTGAGGCCATCTGCGGCTCCTGGATCGTAGGGAGAGGTGGCAATGGCTCCGCTGCAGGTGCTGTGGGAAGTGCAGGCAAAGCCTCTGCAGCCTGTGGCGGGGCTTGCACATGTGGCTGAGCAACCACTGCGATCACAGGCGTGGCCACTGGAAGAGTCTGCGGTGGCGCCTGCACGGGCTGAGGAGCTTGCAGCTGTGCAGCCTGCGCCTGCATCTGCTGGATCTGTGCTTGCAGCTGCTGTGGCGTTTGAGCTGGTGCCATTTGACCTGGCAGCTGCGAAGTGACCTGCTTCACTGCAGCCAGCTTTGTCACTTTAGGTGCTGGCGTAGTAAAAATCTTGGCCTTTTGCTCGGGAGTCAAGACGCTCTCCATGAGATCGTCACGCTCCTGAACTTCCTTGTATTCTGCCTCGACTTGAGCAAGCTTGTCTTGCAGTTCTTTGGTCTGATTCTCTGTTTCTGCCTGCTAGCCTCAGCATCTGACCTCTCTTGTTCTTCATCCGCTTCTCGCTTGGTAAGCTGCTCAACCTGCGCCTTTTTCTGATCTAGCTCCTTCTTGATCTCAGTCAACTGCTTCTTCATGTCGTTGTCCTGTGAAGTAATTTGTGCAACTTCTGAGTAAGCAGAGTCGGACTCGCGATTTGCGCTGTCTTTTCTTTGTTGCTCATCTGCCAATTCATCTTTCATCTGCTGAATGGTGTTCTGCAAATCCTTTTGCTTCTCGGTCTGCTGCTGCACTTGACGTTGCAGATCCGCATCCTGCGCCTTGAATGAGTCAGCTTCGCGCTTGTACTCATCCTCCAATCGCTTCAATGCCTGATTTTCCACCTTGAGGCCACCCATCTGACTTCGTTGACTGTCAAACTGTTGGCTGAGCTCGCCAGCATGATGGGTCTCAGACTGAGCCTGGGATTTTGTACTTTCAAGCTGTGCCCTCATGGCCTCTTCCTGCATTTCCAGATTCTTGGTCTGCTTGGTCAGAGCCTTGTTCTTCGCCTGCTCCTTGACCAGAATCTTGCCCTCATTTTCGATTCGCTTGTTAAGCACCGCGGACTGCTTCCTCAGAAGATCGAAGTTGGCAATAAGCTGCTGCCCACTTTCTGCAATTGGACCTTCTGTTGCTGCAATGCCTTGGTCTGCCGCGTTAAGGTCTGGACCTGCTTTTGGGCTTTCGCAAGGGATGCCTTGGAGTGCTCAAGCTGCTGTTGCGCTGCCTGCTTCTCGCGCACAGTCTTTTGCCATTGTTTCTTAACTGACCCAATTTGAGCAGTAAGGTTGGTGGTTTCTTTTGTGGCGCTCTGCTGGAGCTTCTTCTCGATTGCAATGTGCTCACGGATATGAAGAGCAGCCACCTGATTCTCCCTGATTCGCGCCATCTGGATGGCACTGCTGTTTTGCTCGGCGAGGTGCTTTTGCTGCTCCAAGATAGAAACCTTTTTGTCGAGCTCCTTCACCTTCTGCTGTCCAGCGCGGATGTTCGCCTGCTCAGCTGCCACCTTCTTTTGCAATGCATGAAGGGACTCTTGGCTCTCCTTGAGGTCCATGTTGAGCTTCTTGTTCTGTGCCTGCGCGGCGTGGACTTTCTGGTCCAGCGCTGCCTCCTGTGAAGCGCCCTGCTGAAGGTCTTTCTTGTCTTTATCCTGGGCTTCCTGCAGCTCACGCGTCTTCTGTAAAAGTGCTTTTTTGACTGCGAGGGTCGTCTTACGCGACTCAGCGATCAATGCTTGGGAGTGCTTGAACTCATCCGTGGTCTTTGCATTCTGCTTCTTCAATTCCTGGATGTGGCCCGTCATCTTGTTCTGGGTCTCTTTGTCTGCCTGTTGCTCTTGCTTCATTTTGGCCTCAAGCATCTGGATCTTGTTCAATGCCTTGTTCTTCGCATGTGTCAAGGAAGCTGTGGCGTTCTTTTGCTTCTGAAGCTCTGATGTCAACTCTTCGATGTCGTTATTTTCCTGAAGCATGAAAGCTTTGCGCTTGTCAGCGGTTGCATTCAGCATCCTCAGCTGCTTCCGCGTTTTGTTCAGAAGTGTGCCCAGCTCGTAACGCTTCTCCAGAAGTTTCTGCACCTGCTTGGTTTTCTCATGAACTTGGCTTGTCTCATTCTTGAGTTCCCCTTGCAGTTGATGTTGCCAACGATGCAAATCCGCTACATCCTTTTTGTGAGCTGCCACCTCCTTGGCCAGCGTCGCATTGGCTTTGTGGGTTTCCTTGGCCAAGCGGTCCTGAAGGTCATTGAACTGATCGTTTTGATCGCGGAGAGCCTTCTTGAGCATCTTGATCTTTTTGGCCTCATTTGCACTTTCAGCCTCATGATCTTTGAACTTCTTCTTGGCTGTTTGAAGAGCGACTGTTAAATTCCCCTTCTTGTCATTGGCCGTCTGCAACTGCATTTTCACCGTGCGAAGGTAATCGTCCTGCCTCCTGCGTTCGACCTGGAGGTGTGAGATCTCGTGGCTTTGGTTGCGCACCTTCGCTTCTGTAGCATTGAGATGCTTCTTAGCATCATGGAGTTGTTTGGTGTCGCTTTCCTGCTCCTGCTTCAACTCCCAACGGGTGTCCATCAATTGCTGTGTCCTCTTCGCCAGGATATGCTGTGACTCTTTTGTCTCCTTGTCAAGAGCTTCTGCAAGGTGCGTCGCGTTGGCCTTCCACTTTTTGAACAATTCATGATATTTGTTCTTATCCTTTGTAATGGAATTCATCTCATCGCCAAGTTTGTGAATCATTTTCGTGGCCTGCTTCTCAGCATCCTCGAGGTGTTTTTTCAAGTTTGTGGCGTTGACCTCTGCTTTCTTCTTCGAACTTAGCACCTTTTGTGTCTCACGCTTTTGCTCATCAAGCTGCTTGTTCAAGTCGTCAACCTCACTGTTTTCGTGCTGGATGAAAGAGCTGCGCCGCTTGGCCAAATCTTCCTCTTGCAGTAATGCAGACTTCGTCTTGTTGAGGTCTTTGTTGAGCTTGTGCAGCTTTCTGGTCAGAGAGGTAATCTCCTGTGATTTGTTCTGATTGATTGCCAATTTCTCACGCACGTCACTGTCGAGCTTGTGGATCTGAGTCTGCAGTTGCTTTTCGTCCTTGTTGTATTTCGCAACGGTCTTGTTGAACTTCTCATTGAATTTCTTTTCGTGCTCTTTTGCTGTGGCCTGGGCATCTTGAAGCTGATCCTGCCACTGCGCGACAGCTCGTTGCAGTTTGTTAATCTCCTTCTGCTTCACCTGAGTCTCTTCTTGAGACTTCTTGAATTCTTCCTTGACTTTGCTGATTTTCTCGAGCATGTCGTACTTTGCATGCTGCAAGCTGTTGACCTGCTTGCCCAGCTTCTTCATGAACTCAGTCTGCTGCTTCTCTTTGATTTTCAGATTTGAAATGACACGCGTTCTATTTTTCAACAGGAACTGTGTGTTGTTGAGCTTCTTTGTGAGGTTGTTGATTGTGTACGTGTCGTTCTCGAGCTCTCCACGCTGGTCATTGTACAAGTTCTTGATGACATCGATCTTGTGATGCAGCTGGGCCTCAACCTTTTCAGCTTCCTTTTCGGTTTTGTGAAGCTGCTTTTCCGTTTTGCTCTTTTCTGCAAGTGACGCCTTCAATTTGTTACTCAACTTCTTGCTCTCAGATGTCAGCGTTTTGATCTGTGAGTTCAATTGAGCTGACATCTTTTTTTCATTGTCCTGCGCCTGCTTGATCTTTTTGTTTAGGTCCTTGACAGTGTTGTCTGCGTCTTTCTTTTGTTTCTTCAACTTATCCAGTGCTTTCTTCTGAGCATCAAGCTGCTGATTGAGCTGGTCAAGTTGAGCGTTCTCTTGTTGTAAGAAGGCTGCACGCTTGCTGCTCTGCTTCTCAGACTTTTCCAGTGCATCTCGAACCTTCAGGAATGTGGCATTCAGATGGTTGCGCTCCTTAGTTAACTTCGCGAGCTTCTGCTGGGCTACCTTGCCTTGGTCAGTTGAATTCTTGATTGTTTCTTGGAGAGCCTTTTGCAATTGTTCGAGGCGCTTCTTGGCGGCCATTGCTTCTGTCTTGCGCCTCGTTTCCTCCGCCACAAGAGCGCTCTTCGCCTTGGCACTAGACTTCTGGAAGCTCTCCTGTAGCTCCTCCGTCTCGCGCACTTTCTGAAGCAGAGCGGCCTTCAGGTCTCTGTTCGCATAATACGACTGATTCAGTTGCAACTTTGTGCGATTTGCCTCTAATATACTGCGGTTGAGGCGCTTGCTCAGTCCGAGGTTCTGTTGTGTAAGCTTTTCTCGTTGCTTGTCAATTCTTTGTTGCAATTCTGCGCTCGCCTTCTCTTGGCGATGGAGTTGTGTCTGAACCATTTGAAGCTTTGTCTCAATCATCTTCTCCAGATGTTTGACCTTGGCGGTCTCGTTCTTCTCCTTCATAATTTTGTCATTCGCGGCCTCAAGTTCATTTTCCTCGTTTTGCATGAAGGCTTGCTGTTTCTGGACCTTGTCTTGCTCCTTGTGCAGCGCTCCGACGGTCGTCTCCAGAGTTGCGTTGAGCTTCTTGTTCTTCTTTGTGAGACTGGCGATCTTCTTCGTCGAAGCACCTTGTGCCTCTTCGTTTTTCACCTTCATCTCCCTGGCCTTGCGCTGGAGCTCCGAGATCTGGTTGTACATCTCGTTGGCTTCTTTGACCCTCTCTGCCTTTTGTTGATCCAGAAGCTTCGCAGCCTTTTGACTTTCAGTCTTGAACTGTTCCTGCATGTCTGCCAAGTTGTGCATTTTCTCGACAATCGCGGCTTTCAACTCGCGATTTTCGTTTCGTGAGATCTTAAGCTCCCTGCCAGTATGATTCATCATGGCCTGAGATCGTGCCAATTGCTTGGTCAAGTGTGCGCTTTCCTTCTGCAGACTCTCAAAACGCTGACCAAGAGCATCCATGCTATCTTTAGCTGACTTTTGCGTCTTGGCAAGCTGCGATTTCAAGATGGAAATGCGATCCTCACTCTGTTGCTTCGCAGACTGCAACAGGGCTTCCTGCTGCTTATGCTTCTCAAGGTCATGACTTGCCTGGTCAAACTGCTCAGTTTGCTGCTGGAGGAAGGTCGCACGCTTCAACGCAACCTTCCTTGTCTCACCAAGGTCTGAGTTGGTCTTCGACAGGGTCTGGTTGAGCTTCTCATTCTCCCGCTGAAGGTGCGCAATCTTCTTCTTAGTTAGTGCCTGCTCAGCAGTCGCGTTTGCCAATTCATCATGGAGCTTCTGCTTCAATTGCTGGATCTCACCTTTCGCGAGGAGCGTTGATCGCATGCGAATCTCTTGCAACTTCTGAAGCTGATGTGTTGAGTTATCTTGCATCTTCTTCATCTCATCCTGGATGTCAGTTATTTCGTTCACCTTTTGCATGAGTCTGGATTTCAGTCCATGGTTCTCATGTAGGGCAAATGAGAGGTCGTGGCCGATTTGACTGGCGTTGGCCTGAGACTTCTTGAGGTACCCGCCAAGGGACTTGCTCTGTTCGAGAAGTTCATGCACCTTGAAATCAAGTTCCTTGATCTGATTGCTGGAATGTGCCTGCTCGTTGGAAAGCTTCGACTCCAGCATGGAAAGCT
>NYWG01000293.1 GCA_002684915.1 Verrucomicrobiales bacterium | reverse complement strand
ATGATTTTTTAATAAATAGTGTGCAAATTGGTGGTAGTTACTATGAGAGGTCAAGAGGTATTTTTGGTTATGATTCAGGCACATGTTATATTTACTATGGCTTTCAAGACATTGACATGAACGTATTTGATTCGCTTGCTAGTGATTCGTTACGAGCAACCATGTTGCTAAGCGACGATCTTCAGGATGGTACCATAACAAACTATCGTGCCTATCACTCTTGTGATAATGGACAAATTATCGAAAAAGAAATTAGTTTTTGGGCACAGTCTAACACCGACAAAACGCAAGTAACCGCATTAAGTGAATCTTACGAAATTGGATGCTCCTACCATTTGGAATACCCAGTAAGTCGTGCAGAGTCAAGTGATGACATTCCGGATGGCAATTTGATCAAGGATATGGATCCATATGTTGCTGCAAATAATATTTCAAGTAATATTTTGGATTTAGTTGATATTATCAACCGGGATCGCTGCTTGGGTCGCTTTTTTGACTTTTGTCAATCCGGACATGAACAAAACTTTCAAAACCCGTTCCTTAGTTTTTATGCCTTTATGAAAGTGGAAGAGTACTTAGACACGATGTTTACAGCTGGCACCGGGAGCACAGGGCGATGTGACATATCACAATTAAAAGGTAAAATTTGGTGTCCACAGTGTCCAAGATGCAAGTACGTTAACTCTGCACCAGGTAAAATTGAATCGTCTAATTGCGAATATGCTTATTTTCCCTACTGTCGCAATCACCATGAACCAGATTGTGATTCATGGAGAGTTAATGACAATTGCAACTTACCGCGTATTGAACCAAGTTTTCAACTGTTTGCTGCTAGACAAATTTTTCAATCTTATGACTCCATGCATGTATCAGACACAAGTTTAGAGGAATGTGCTAAACAGGCTTATCAGCTTCGTAGTAAAGATGCATACTTTCTTTACGAGACCTGCTCTAGCAACAAGTGCCCTTGTAGTATTTTTACGGATATTACAAATAAAGCATTGCAAGATCGACCAGGAATGTTTGTGTACAAGTTAGATTGGAGCACGGCAAACAATGGTATTAATGTGTTTGAAGCTTACATTGAAAAATTCACGGATATTCAACCAATGTTAAAAGAACGGATGCGTCAGGCAATACCAGACAAATACCGAGGTTGGACCGTTGAAATAGTCAATGGTACGTATGTCAGCGAATATAAACAATGGCTTGAGTGTACCTGCCCAGATACGGACTGGTGCACCGAATTTGTGGTTGAACGTTGTGTCTCTTATGATGCTATACAAAATGAATGGACTTTACTCTTTTTCTCAGGTGGGTCCAAAGTTCCATTAATCCTGCCAGAAGCGGAACTTGGAGCGGAGCATGATCCTCAAGGTCACGGTGCGGTGCTTCGGACCTCGGCTCGACTCAAAGCAGATGTTGCAGAGATAGGAGCCGATATTCCAACGACGTGCGATGAGGATGATTTGTTGCTCTTAGACCCTGTTCCAACCACGAAAATTTATGATAAAGAAGACATTGAATGTGGGATACCTACTATAGCTTGTCGGAGTAGATTTTCATGTAACACTGATACACCATTGGACTACGAACCAGTTCCCTTTTTAGATATCAACGGGTTGCCAGTCTACCATGATGACTGTAAGCAAAAACAAGAAGGTAAATTTACCTTAAAACAATGTGCACAACTTGCAAAAGAGCGTTTTTTCTCAGATAATAATGCTGGTGCATTTGCTGTTGAACGACCTCAAATTTTAAATCCTAGTGATTACTCTAGTGATGCATTTACAACGACTGACTTTGAAAATGCAAATGATTTATCTTGTTGGTTATACACTGATGTAAGTCTCGAAAATATTGATTCAACACGTAATTCTATATGCAATTCCGGAACATTCAGGAAAGGTTGTGCAAGAGCAGCAGTGCTTTTTGAGGATGATAATACAACAGATTACAATGGAAATTGCGACAGTCCGGTCTTTGTACAAACGTTTTATTTACCAAAATTGTTAGACTCTGGTGTGTTCGATGGGCAACTGCGACCAGATTACGATGGTCAGTTTATGTGTTACGACTACGGTCCTTGTCAAAAGTATGGATTTGATCCTACATTGATTAGTACAGGTGTTCCAGATTTATCTATGTCTTTGTCGCAATGCAATGAATACGCAACGCAACATGACAAGAGTTGGGCGGTAGTAAACTTAGGCTACTATCCAGAAGGTTGTTATCAGGTTGGAGATAAGGTTCGTTCTAATCAAAACGTGTTGTACGAAAAGAATAGTGGAAAATCAGATTTAAGTGTCTCGGCAGAAGCTTGTAAAGCATATGCAGACGCGCATCCGAACTATTTTTGGTATAGCGTTGGCACAAACCCAGCTAGCTGGTCAGAGCGTCCAAATGGATGTGTAATCAATCATAATACACAATACGGTAATGAAATAACAAATGAAAATGGAGTAATTATGAAACGAATATTTTTTAACAACAACCCAACCACAACAAACGTTGATTGCAGTAACGGTTACTGGACTTGTGTCACTGAGCATAATGTTGCCATAGTCACTAGCGGAGCACCGGATTTTTCCGTTACAGAAGAAGAATGTGAACGTTACGCCGAAGATAACAATTTAGATATTGCAAAAGGCTCATGGACTTGGATGCCTCCTGGTTGTACACTTTACGACAATCGATTAGGCCCTTACCTTAGAGCATATTGGGTAGAAGGTACCACCCACAATTGCGGTCATAATTTACATGATTGTGTTCAAAAGAAACCGTATATGGACGTAGGAAATGGGGCTCCAGACCTTAGTGTATCAAAGGAAGAATGTGAAGCCTTTGCTGGTGCTGCGTGGGGAACTGGGCAGGATAACGGGTTTACAAACATTGATCGACCTTCTGGTTGTTTAAAGTACCCAACTGGCAAATATTACTACAACGAACTGACAACTTCTGTCTTGTGTGGATATTACACATGCATCCAAAATCCGATTTGTGGCGCAAACGATGCAGCTTGTGTGCAACTAGATGTATTACAATGGTGTGATTGTCGCCCAACACGGTTTACTGGAACTGTACCAGACATTCATTATCCAAATTATCAAGAGACAGCACTGCACAACATGCCACGTGATGCTTGGCAACTAACAAATGTTGAATTTGAAACAAGTTTTGGTTTTTGGAAGCAAGTACGTGATCGAGTAGCTGGTACTTCCTATGTATCCGAAACGCACCTAGAAGACTGGCTTTATCTGTGTTATGGGGATGGCAAATTAACAGATACAGAGCGTCTTCAAATTGCAAATCGCGAACGCCTAGCAGATGAAGTTACTATGTATCATTTACTGGTACTAGACATGCAGTGCCCAGACTTCGCTCAGCTGGACTCCTTTGCAGCGCGCACGAATGGACGCTTCACGAGCAAGCAGTGGGCAACCTCGACGTTTCCTACCAAAGATGGCGAGTACATCAAATCTTCTGGGCACACGAAATTGCAAAAGGTATCGATGAAACAATTTTATGAAGAAAGCACTGGCAGCCCAGATAACAGCGTTTCTGCAAAACAATGCAAAGAGTATGGCCTGAGCCAAATTTCTATTGTTGAAGTAAGTGCTGGACAACCAGACCTTTCTATGACTTTAGCAGAATGTAGAGCTTATCATGACGATAATGGTTTCAATGACTGGTACGAAAATTATTTGACAACTACACCAAAAGGGTGTTACAAATCTGGAAGTGCTATACGATGGTCTCATATTGGAACACTAGATTGTGGACAAGGTACAGACAATTGTTTACAAAAGGTACATGCTTGGGGTGGTTACTTAGTCAAAGAGTACGAGCAAATCATGCTAGGAGGTAGTACTACTAACAGTATAAATTTGGACGGAGACGGGACATTTACAAGTGACAGTAGGGTCGGTGGTGTTTGGGGTCAAGTATCGCTTGCTTTACCAGAATTAAATGATATAGGTCTCGATCCACAAGATACCCCAGGATTCGTACCATTAAACATGTGCGAAGGAGATTGTGACACGCATGACCATTGTGCAGGTGATTTAAAATGTTTTGAGCGTACTGCAAATGAAATTGTTCCCGGTTGCAGTGGTGAAAACAATGTGCCATCCGGATGGGATTTTTGTTACATGCCATACGGAGACATAGACACGTCTTACAACGCAAATTACAACAATGTTGCAGCTGATCCAGGACTTTGTGAGGGAGATTGTAATGACAGCTCAGATTGTAGCGGTGCGCTAGAATGTTTTCAACGCGAACATGGTGAAGATGTACCAGGTTGTAATATGGAAGGAGCTACTGCGAATGTTGATATTTGCTACAACCCCAGCTTGTTCAGTACATGGCCTTTTGAGAAAGAACACTGCAGGCGTGATCCAAACTGCATAGGCATAGCTGCTGCTTCAAATCAGTATGCTTACGCTTTGAAACGCTCCGATATATTCAGACCTTGTGATGGTACGGGTTGTGATCCACGAATGACACATTTTTTAAGGACAACAAACCTTGTAAGTGGCTGTTTCAAAGGTGCAGATGATAAGATTTACTACAATCATAAAGAGACAAGCGTTGCTTGCGGCCGCGAAAACGGTGAAAAGCAGGAAGTGTGCATACAACGAAAAGCAACGCCTGGAAACTATATTTCAGGCTATGCACTTGTTATTTTGGACCACCGGATGCTAGATCTAACGGCGCAGCACTTTCTCTTTGGTGATCCAATGATTAAAACAACCTACAACATTGAGGAAGCACCAACTATACCTTACGATAGTGTTATCAAACCTTATTGCGATGCTGGGCCGCAGCGCTACAAACGCTTTGGTCCCTGCTTGGATTTGAGCGGTGCAGCGGTGAATGGAAACATTTATCGAAAAAGTGTCAAAGAAGTTACTTTTTATGAGCAAACGAGTGGTTTGCCAGATGAATCGGTTTTAGAAGAGGAGTGCTACGAGGAAGCTAGGCGTCGTGGCATAGCAGATGCCTCGCGATGGGACTACAGCGGTTGGCCAAAGGGTTGTTTTATATTAAGTGATACTGAAATTCGCTGGAATACACTTGGCAGTGCTCTTTGCACTTCGAGTTTAATATGTATACAAAAGGATACAACAAATAGTATTACAGATAGGGAGGCAGTAAAACGAAACATACATGAACTATTGCAACTAAAAACAAAGGCATCGGCACTGGACGTAGCGGTGCAAGATGATGTGTACATAGAACATGATTCCGTTATTTTGGTACATAAAAATGATAACTACCACGAAGTGCACTTAGCAACGGGTGCGGTGCAGTACTACAGCCCTGATCGCATAAACGTCGGGATTTGTGATTCATGGGAAGAAAGTGTGCCAAGAGACGAGTGTGAACATGCAGCCATAGAGTTAGGATTTAGTTTTAATGAAATAGATCTTTATCAACATGGAACGCATGTGAAAAGTGGTTGTTTTGTAGACGGCACTAAATTGTGGTATTTTGATAATATTTACAAGGATGCAAATTATCGTACAGTGGACGTAACATACAAAGGAAGATATTTTATTTGCAAAAGGACAGTAACCTATACATTTGACAAATCCGATTTTAAATTGTATGTCAACACGTCTACTGAAGGTGCAGCGCAGCTAGCAGCGTTTGATGGCCCTGATTCCAATATATGCCGTGCTTACGAAGGAAATCAAGGTTTAACTGAAAACAAGCGTGTTGGGGCTGCGGAGCCAGGCTTTATGCACATGCGACCGCAAACAAAAAAGGTACGACAAATGGGGCCTTGTATGCCAACGGGTGGCACAAACTACGGTAACCTTGGTGGTACATGCGAACAAATTGAGCTTGGCACCGACATAGACGAAGGTTATGCTCCGAGCTGTACGTGCCCGCCTGGCTACAGCAATTCAAAATATTCGGACTACAATCAGCCATGGTCGGATCATGTGTCTTGTAATACGTTGGAAGGTGATAAGAGTGGTGAGTTGGTGTCTTATAAACCTTGTTTTGGACCTGGTTCTTGTAGTTTTGATACAACTCCTTTTTGCTGTGGTTTTGATGCAGTGACTTGCCCTGCTGACTTGAAAGGACGTTGTGTCGATGTACATGGGAAAGCACAGCTAGAGAAAGAAGAAGGTTATTGCAACATGCCTTTTGCAGGTTGTGTCTATGGCTCGGAAGGCTTGCAACCAAGTGAAATGATTTGTAAAACACCGACAGATGTGGAGTCTACCTTTGTAGGTATGACAGCAACATCGGTTCCAACGACAGGCGTGTCTAGTAATCGGTCACACTATACCGGTACAAACCCTGATGAAGGGGTTGTGTACGTGAATAATTTACCAGTCGATACAAGACGATCAAACTACAATTTTATGACACCAAGTTGTCATCCGTGCACGAATGGACGCTTTAACTCGGAACCTGGTCAATCCAGCTGTCGTCCATGCCCTGGGGGCTACTACAGTATAGATCCAAACAATCCGTGGCGCCACGCTCCGATGTTGAGCGTGAATGATGCAATTGATGTATTACCAGAGGATCGTTGGAAGGATGACCCAGCCTTTGCTTATGAATGGTGGAAGATAAAAGGATTTCCTGCACAAACAAATAAGTGGCATGAAGCCGATGAGTGGCAGATGTTCCGTCCGAAGAAGCCTTATCTTTTGCAAGGTGGTAGATGGATATATGACCCAACAATTTCGTTACGACCAACCGTAGAAATGAACTGGCAAAGTGACGACGCTGCAATCACTTGTCATGCTTGTGCCGATAATTGGGCATCTATTCCGTTGCCATACGTATGTAGCGATGGCAGTGCTGCGCCCTGTGCCGATAATAATTATGCATGGCAGACAGGCTATGGCGACTATCCAGGATTTCAAGGTAAGCGTCAAGAACAAGGAAATAGAAACTGTTTGATATGCCCGCCTGGGATGGATACTGGGGATGCCAACCACTTAGACCTACGTATTAACAAGGTATCGACTGCAACATGTCCAAGAAGTCACCCATTTGCTGTTTCAACACGTGATTCTGCACCCTACTATGGTAGATATTGTTGCAAGAATAATGACACTAGGATTAATGCTTATGTCCAGCATGCTAGCATTGCAAATGTATGCGACGATTACATTGACTGCCCAAGCGTCTTTGACAATGTGTATGCTACAGACGCCGTGAATGGTTTCTACTGTCAAGATGCAACAGTTTACGTGTCAGAAGTTAGAGTAGAGGCAAAAACTCGTGATACAGTTCAAGTTATGTGTCAACACATGGTGCCTTACGTCATGACACGTATTTGTGGTGACATATTAATAAATGGTTTAGATTTAGTGTTCTCTACTGATTCATCAAATGTATTTACCATAAATGTCAAGATTGGAAGCACAACAAGTAGTTATGTGCTGACTAGTGACAACGATATCCTGATTCCGGCAAATGATGATAGCATCGAAGCACAAATTATGACAGATCCTGGTGATTTTTTACAAGATCCATCAATTAGTTGCAATGGTGTTTTTGATGACAAAACATATGACATCATTTTCTTCGATCATGTCCTAAATTATGGAAGAAATGATGTGTTTAACCTTGGTGCAATTACAGATAATGAACAATGTGCTTTCTTAGCCATTGATTACTATTCTAAAATGGATAATGATAAGCGCTATGTAGATACCA
Source organism: Verrucomicrobiales bacterium (assembly GCA_002684915.1). Classification (GTDB taxonomy): domain Bacteria; phylum Verrucomicrobiota; class Verrucomicrobiia; order Limisphaerales; family UBA1096; genus UBA1096. Next base: position 1,983 of record NYWG01000293.1, on the reverse strand, counting down.
AAGTATTTTTTACAGCTGATAACTTTTGTTTTGTGTTCCCAGAACCAGTTTGTATACCAAATTTTGAATACAATTTGGTAGAAAATGCTCGATATTTAATGGACACAACAAACAATATCGGTGGAACAGCAAGTAATTTGGAAACAGCAAAGGAGGGCTGCTCGGCATCGCCGCTGTGCTTAGGAATCACGCAATTGGGCGCTGTGCAGTTTAGTTATGGTCCAGTAATCTCTACGGCAAGTGAGGTTACAAGTTTAGCCGGTTATGAAAAAGAAATTGTTTCCGGGAGCACTTGTGTAGCTTCGACTACACCAGGTAGGACGATGCGGTTGCAGAAAGAGATAAGTGGTCGCACAGGAGCATCGTGTTTTTTAGCAAGTGTTCTTGACAATCAAAAAACGGGTCAGAGCTATTGTCGTGAATGTCCAATAGGAAAATTTAATTCATTTGCAGGTGCAAATTGTTTACCATGTCCAATTGGTCTCTACCAAGACGAGAGAGGTCAGAAACATTGCAAACAATGTCCAGTGAATCAATTTAAATTTGAAACAGGGGCAGTATCTTGCGATACATGCGAACCTGGTCGTTATCAAGACGAAAAAGGAGCGACCGGCTGCAAAATATGCAAAGCTGGGACCTATCAATCCAGCCCAGACCAACGTACATGTACCAAATGCCCCGTTGGGACAGAAATTGCAACAAATTTTGAACATGCAAAAGCCTCCGAAGCTTCTATCGACAATATAGATATTAGTAGCAGTGTTGGTATTTTAATAAACTACGACGAACGTTTTGATTACAGTGGCGTGAACGGTTATGCAGACGTTGATATACTAGACAACTACGTTGCTGGTTTCAGTCCTTTTTTCGAAATGATGCAACGAACACAAAGTTTGCGACACGATTCGATCCATGACTGTAGAAAATGCAAAGATGGATACATAGCTAGCAGCCAAGGGACCGAGCAGTGTGCTCCATGTCCAAAAGGAACGTTTTCAAAAGACAGTGAAAGTTGTGGATTATGTGAAACTGGAAAATATAGTAAACGGTCTACATCAGATCGACGTACTTATGTTTCGATTGGCAACGTGCAATGTGATGCATTAGAGCGTGTTGGCGAGGAAAATGATCGCAGTGATAAGGGCCCTATGACAGATCATTTAAGTTACGAATATGATATACAGGTTGGAAAAGAGTTTCCTTCATCGAGTAGAGTTCGTGTACTGAACTTGTGCAATAATATAGAAGTGGACTACGACGAACATCTTTGTAGTGAGATATTTATATCAGCGGAAGAAATAGTTAGACAACGTTGTTATGAACTCGGACCAAACTGCAAAGGATATCAAAAGAAACAAGGATACGCTGGTACATATTACAGCTATTCGACAGATTCAAGTAATTCACCACAAGTTATTCCTGATTGGTCTTATGAAGAGTTGGAGGTTAACGCAAAAGACATATTAAAATTATTTTCACATACTCTTGCTGATGCAGAGAGTGATTGTAGTGGAACATTTAAATTTTTCTGTAATTCATATGGAATCAGTACACAAGGTGAAGTATACAATAATGATGGATCCGTTGCAACTACAGACAGTAATTTTTTTACTGTTCCATTTGCCACCGAAACTGCACCTGAGACGATGTTTAAAGGTTTTGAATGCACAAGTATGGAAGATTGTGCATTGCAATGTTCTAATTTGGATTCATGTGCAGGATTTACACCTGCAAAGTACTACGAACAATTTAGGAGAGAACGACCTATTACATTAAGTGAATCATCTTATTTGATATACGATAGCGAGACACGATTTGTTATTACGGATGATTTTATGGGCGTTACACAAAGTTTCTATCCAACTGACTCTATAATTGAAGTAGATCTAAATCATAATTGTGGTGATGATAGTAGTTACAAATATTTTCAAGAAATACAAGATGATTTCTCTGGTTTAAGTGAGAATGGGCAACAGCGGACGT
>NYWG01000292.1 GCA_002684915.1 Verrucomicrobiales bacterium | reverse complement strand
AGTGTCGATTGATCCACGGTACTATCAATACCAAGTTGTCCATTTTCATTTTCCCCAAAACAGTAGAGACTATCGTTATCCATGATGGCACAAAATTGAGCTAATCCTGCATCTATTTTTTTTGCTTTTAAACCACTAGGCATTGTAATAGCCGTTGGTACGTTATGGTCACTACCGCCACCTACGCCATCACCCCAACAATAAATAGTATCATCACTCATGATTGCACATCTTTGAAAATAAGCAGCCGTGGTAACTTGTTTAGCTGTTAAACCAACAGGCATCGTTACAGCGGTCGGTACCCGTTTTATAAGATTATCGTCAGAGCTACCGATGCCAAGTGCACCTTGACCATTTTGCCCCCAACAGTAAATATTATCATCGCTCATGATGGCACAGGTACCATAAGCTGATACATCAAGTTGTTTAGCTGTTAAACCAGCAGGCATCGTTACAGCGGTCGGTACCAGTTTTTTAAGACTTTCATCAGAGCTACCGGTGCCAAGTAGTCCATTTTCATTTTGCCCCCAACAGTAAATGTTATTATCGCTCATGATGGCACAACTTACACGATGGCCTAATGCAACCTGTTTTGCTGTAAGAGAATTGCCATTAACCGTAGGCATTGTAACAGCCGTTGGTACATGTTGGTTGGTCGTGGTTCCAATACCGAGTTGACCTTTTAAATTATAGCCCCAACAGTAAAGGTTGTCATCGCTCATGATGGCACAGGTATGACTATGACCAGTAGTAACTTGTTTTGCTGTTAAACCAGTAGGCATCTTCACCATCGTTGGCGTTGCTACCTTAGATGTTGGGGCAGGATCAATACCTAGATTACCATGATAATGCCATCCCCAACAATAAATCTTCTCGTCGCTCATAATTGCACATGCATAATCAAAAGACATTTCATCCTGCATATGAATTTTAGTTGCGGTTAAACCAGCAGGCATCGTAACAGCGGTCGGTACCAGTGGACCATTAGGAGGGTCTGCTCCCTGACCAAGATTACCGAAAACGCCCATGCAAAAAATCATACCATCAACGTCAATGTAGCAAGTAGCGCTTTCACCTCCAGCAACATCCGTCACGTAGATCTTGCAGGTGTCCAACGTTACACGGCTCGGAGCGCTGCAAGTTCCGCAGGTATTTTCGGTTGTACCAGACCCGGTGCATGTACCACAAGTTTCCGCTGTCGTTTTGTCAGTAACACTACATGCGCTCGTCCATCCCTGGCAGTTCGAAGCATCGCTACACTTTTGCTCGCAGTCAGTTGCACCGGAACAACTTGAGTTATCAAATACTTTTATGGAGCTGCTGTAATCGTAACACGTATCGACGCATGTATCAACGCTTAGTTTACTTGGGTCATCGCAAGTACCGCACGTTGCTTCGCTTGTATAAGCTGGGTTTGCACATACAGCATCGCATGTGGCTTCGGTGGATTTAGTATTGTCACTATTGCAAGTCCCACAGGTGTCTTTGGTTGTACCAGACCCGCTGCATGTACCACAAGTTTCCGCTGTCGTTTTGTCAGTAACACTACATGCGCTCGTCCATCCCTGGCAGTTCGAAGCATCCGTACACTTTTGCTCGCAGTCAGCTGCACCGGAGCAGTTTAAGCTACCAAATACCTTCGTGGAGCTGCTGTAATCGTAACATGTATCGACGCATGTATCAACGCTTAGTTTACTTGTGTCATCGCAGCTACCACAAGTGGCTTCTGTCGTGTAATTACTATTCTGACATTCACTAACACACGTCGCTTGTGTTGTTTTGCTAGTATCACCAACACAAGTTCCGCATGTCAGCTCGGTTGATTTGCCAGCAACATCGCAAGTACCACAAGTATCCTCAGTTGATTTTGTAGTATCACTGCATGCCGAAGTGTATCCTTCACAATCTTCATCGTCGGTACACTTTTGCTGACAATCCGATAAGTCTGAACAAGACGCGCCCTTAAAGACGTTGACGGAGCTGGCATAGGAAAACTTCTGTGTCGTCACCTGCACAGGGTCCGAGCAGTGCACCGATGCCGAGCTCGTGCAATCCTCGCTGACTTCAAGGGTCATCGTGATGTCCTCGCGTTGCTTGCTGGTGCCGCCGCTTGCTGCGGTCAAGGCGCCGTAGCTGTATGCCGAGCCGATATCGGCCCACACGCCAGCGGTCCAGGAACTGCTCCATAGACTGGTCCACGTTTCGCTTGCTTCACAAGTAGTTTTTGTCGTCAAACTTGTATTGGAGCATGTCCCGCAGGTGTTCTCATTTGTGCTGTAGTGAGCGCAAGTTACGCCCAATATATCATTATTTGCATCCACGGCCGCGCAAGCACCGGTATACGGTGCTACCGTACAAGGGTTGTCGGAACACGTAATCGAATTAGGCGTATTGCTTCCCATTATAGTATCAATTTCCGCATCGCTCGGCATCAATGTATTAATTAAGAAGAGACCCCCACCGTAATCCAATCCCAATATTTCATCACCTTCTTCTGTTGCATCATTACCGTCAAATGTTACTTGGCGCAGGATAGCTGGACCATTTCCGTTATATATTTGGATCCCACCACCACGATAAGCTTTATTGTTGCTTATCATAGTATTTGTTACTGTTGATACACAGTTGTCAAGGACTAAACCACCACCATAACCTACCGTACCGCTAGCTTCATTATTATCTATGATCGTATGCATGATAGTAACAGTAGCATAGTTAACATAAACACCACCGGAACTATCGGTAGCTACGTTATCCTTCACAATACTATTGTGTATATTTAACAGACTTAACCCGCCCCCACTCCCCACTGCCTTTATTCCACCACCACGATAAGCTTTATTTCCAGATATCTCAGAAAAATACAAATTTAAGGTATACGTACCACCCCAACCACTTCTTGTAAAAATTGCCCCGCCTGATTTATCATCCATATCATTACTACTAACACTACTAACATCCCCACCGGTCAATTTGACATACCATAACTCCAACTTACGTGTTCCAATAATCTTAAAATGCCGTTTTGTACTTGCTGCTGTCATTGTATTTAATGCACTCATGTCTTGGCTGGTACCAACAATTGTTAGATCACCATCCAGAATCACCTCGGCACTCAATGTACAATCACCGTTTAAGATAAAGGTTCCTGATGTCGCTGGGTTGTCGCAATCGTAGTTGCCCCAACCAGTCGTATCTGGCGTTGTGTGTGATGATGTGACGGCACTGGCGGAATAACCTAAGTGATGACAATGCCCACAATTCCCTTCAGTCGTCTTTGCAGGATCCGAACAGGTTCCACAAGAATCCTCTGTAGTTTTGCTAGGAACACTGCACCTGCTCGTGTAGCCTTCACAGTCTGCATTCGCGCTACATTGTGCTTCGCAATCGCTAGCATCCGTGCAGGCCGTACCAGAAAAGATGGCCGTGCTGTCGCTGTACTCGTACTTGCGCTCGCACTGCCCAGCTGCCGTGCCGATCTCACCATTAAAGTTTTGCATGCAATCCTCAACAATCAAAGCGCCAACCATGTTGCTATGCGCCGTGCAGAGGTAGTAATAATTGCCAGTGCTCGTAAACGTATAGGTTTCGGTGCTGGAGCCTTGAACATCAACCCAATTACTTAAATGGTTGCTTGGATTGCTATGCGTTCCAGTTTCACAGCCAGTGCACTCGGAAGCAGCGACCACACGCAGTGGATGCCCGGCATCGCTCCTTGTAAAGCTAATCGCCTCGTTGACGCAGACGCGCACTTCTGGATCAGCTGCACCATTAATGACGTAGCTAGAAGTGTCAGGGCCTGCGAAGCTTAAGGCAGTGTCGTGGTTTGGATTGGCACTTTGATGGCAGGTCTTTTTGACTTGATGCCTCTCGTCAATCCTGCACTTGCCTACCGGGCACTCGTCGCGAAGCCCGGTGTAGTGCTGCATGTCGTGCGAACAGGTCCTCGTCTTGAAGACCGTCTTGTCGCGGTGCTCTGGGTCCCAAACCTTTACGTTTGATAGTTGGATGCAATTATGACCACTATAACCACAAGGTCTTGAGTTAGAATGTGAATTATGGCGAACCTCACCATTAGATAGGGCAATACATCCTGTTGGTGCGCCTGACCATGCTACACCATCTATAAACGTATAACCAATAGTATCAGCCGCATAAGCTTCACATTCGCCTTGTGTTATCATCAAGTTGACATCTCTATCTCCGCTTGTAACTACTTCGTACGATTTACACGTTGATTCATCGTCCGCAGTCTCGACACCACCACTGACGCAAGCTGGACGCCGGTACTCGCACGTAGATGTTTCGGCGCACTCATCGCCAAGGCACATGTAGAGGTCCTTGTCATGATTCACCAAAGTACCTGGCAATTTATTATCGCAGAAATCGGAGCTTGGCTTCTTGTGTGACGTAGCACTTGCCTCAAGGCCTTCTGGACCATAAGCAAGGAGTTTAATTTGCGAGGTTTGCGAGGTGCCGTCAGTAGCTGATGTTTCGGAACCATACTCATGGGACAAGTTTCTTGGTGTCCATACATCATCTGTCCAAACTCTAGCAGCCCACTCAGTAGTCCATGTTCGGTCTATCCATGCAGAAGTCCAATCTCTAGTTACCCACGTACCGGCGGTCCAATGCGATGTCCATACTTTTGGACCCCATATGCCTCCTATTTGGACACAATCATATTTGTGGGACCCACTTGTCGTGCCACAATGAACATTAGTCGATATAGAATTCCAGATATAGTAACTTCCATAAAGTTTTATACATCCTGTGGGTCGGTTCGTGCCGTCGCCATTACCAAAATAACTTCCCTTCCAATTACCATACCTTGCACATGAGCCAGGATCAGGTACAGCTAAAGCTGTATTACGAGGACCCGAAGTTTTTTCTGTATAATACGCATAATATCCGCAATAGTATTCCTGCCAATATGCTGAATTTTGATTTGCACTATTTGTTATTGCGCTACTGCTTGGATTCCAAGGATTTGTACACGAAGAACCTGTACATTGACTTTTTAATGTCGTCTTTTGGACACAGTGATAGCTTTTAGAATTACATGTTTCTGTAGTAGTAGCTGTATTCCATCTTGTTGCACCATTTCCAGAGCCATATTGACTAGAATGACTACATCCTGTTGGAGTACTTAAAGCACCACTAAAATACGTCGAACCTAGACTCTGTGCGTAATCCGCGCACTCAGCTTCATTAACGTATTTTGCATCCGCAGAAGTGAGTGGTGATGTTGCGCTATTCACTACAACAAGTGTTGTCTGGCTTGTATCCGAACATGTACCACAAGTATCATCCGTGGTACCAGATGAAGTACAAGTACCACAAGTTTCTTGTGTTGTTTGACTGGTGTCACTGGAGCACCAAGAATCTATACATTGGCTTTGTAATGTCTTGCTTGTATCCGAACATGTACCACAAGTATCCGCCGTGGTACCACTGGAGTCACTGCATTCATCAATGCAAGTCGTACTTGAAGTTTTTGCTGCATGAGGCGCTGCACAGGATCCACATTCGTTTTCTACAGCCGTAGTACCATCGGTACAATAACTATTGATACAAGCAGTTTCAGTTTGAACTGAATTATCATTACAGGAGCCACATGCATCTTCAACTGTACCATCATCGGCACAGCTATCAATACAAGCCGCAGCGGTCGCATCCACATTGTCATCCGTACATGTTGATGTAAAACCTTCGCAATCTGCATCGGCGTTACATTGTGCTTCACAATTGCTAGGATCCGTGCAGTTCGCACCGCCAAAGACCTTGGTCGATTCGTAGTAGATCTTCTCTTGGTAAATTTCGCAATTGGAATCAGCGTTGCAAGCAGCTTTGCAAGCATCGTGCGAATCGCACCTAGTTCGAAGTACCGTGCGGGTGGTCCACGTGCCTGCGGCCCAAGCACCGGTCCATATTCCGCTTGCTTCACAAGTTGATTTTGTCACTAAACTTGTATCGTTGCAAGTACCACAAGTTTCTTCCGTTGCGGTTACATCAGGACAAATGACTCCTAATTTATCATCGCTTGCATCGACGGCACTACAAGCACCTGTGAATGGTGCCACGGTGCATGGGCTGGCGGAGCAGGTGGTCCATGTCGTCTCACCCCAGTCCTCAATATTATCAGTAACGTTTGGTATAACCGTATTTATTAATGTTACGGTTGCAAAATATGTAACCAATTCATTACCATAACCACTTGCGTCATTATTTGATATAATTGTGTTTGTTATCGTTGCCTCAGAAGAAAATAACTGAATACCAGCACCATTGCCAGCAATATTATTATCTATAATACTATTATCAATTCTACTGGTAGCAAACTTTAAAGAAATACCACCAGCTTCACCGGCATAGCTGTTATCACATTTATCAGCTTCATTATCGGAAATAATGCTATTATAAATATTCACAATCGCATTCCTATTCGTATTAGTAGCACCACGTGTTCCTACTCCACCACCCCTACAAGCTTTATTACCAGATATTTTGGAATAATACAAATTCAATGTACCACCTCCTGTTGAAATAAATATAGATCCACCAAAATAATTAGTTTGAGAGTTTGCATTATTACTTGTACTAGTACGATCGCCACCGGTCAATTTGACATGCCATAAGTTTAAGATATCCCCAGCCAGGAAGAAATGTCGTTTTCCAGTGGCTGCGGTAATTGTCTTTAGTGTAGTCGTATCTGAACCAACAAGCGTTAGATCACCAGTCAGTATGACCTCAGCACTCAATGTACAATCACCGTTTAAGATAAAGGTTCCTGTTGTAGCTGGGCTACTGCAATCGTAGTTGGCCCAACCAGTCGTATCTGGTGCCGTGTGCGAAGTGACGGCACTAGAGGAATAACCTAAATGGTTACAATCCCCACAAGTCCCTTCGGTCGTCTTTGCAGGATCCGAGCACGAATCAACGCACTGCTCCACTGTTTTGCTCGGATCCGAGCAAGCTGGCACGGCTTTCGTGCTAGGATCGTAGTCCGCGTAGGACGACCTTGGAATCGCTGCATAGGCGTTCAAGTTCGCACTACTAGTGCTTCCAGTGGTCTTCCATGTGTTACCTGATTTTTGAATACACGGTTTACTTGTGGTACAGTTACCGGCACCGGCACCATTATTAAAGTACCCTTTTGGATCTGTGTCCGAGGTTTTTCGAAAACAACCATGCACGTCAACACCGTTGTCTGTT
>NYWG01000291.1 GCA_002684915.1 Verrucomicrobiales bacterium | reverse complement strand
TCATAATTGACGATACCGATGATGATGGATTACCAAATCTTTGGGAGACTCTTTACGGTTTAAATCCAAACGATTTTTCTGATGCCAATTTAGATAATGACAATGATGGGCACAATAACCTTGAAGAATTCATAGCCGGCACCAATCCGAACGATAAGTTTAGCATTCTTTTTCTAGATTTTATTTCACATGACAAGAAAATGTTACTCTCTTTTGAAGCACAACCAAATCGAACATATATTCTTTGGAATGCAATCGACGTTGCTGGTAAGAATTGGGTTGAGGTGAAACAATTTGAGTCCACCTCAGAAATTCGGAAAATTTACTACGATATTCCCTCCAAACATCTCAATTCATCCAAAGGATATTACCGCCTTACAATTCCGGCAAAAGTTGACTAATCGTTAATGGCTGAGTGGCCAGCTTAACTGTGCTTGAGTTTATCAAGCCTGTGTTTAGGATCTTCGCGACCCCACATGGACGGAGTGATCGCAAAGATCGATTCACCCGGGCTTGAATTTATCATTCCCGCGGTATTATTGATAATATCTCTTTTCCCATTTCTACGTACTGCAAAGCGTACGCAGTTGATAAGCATACTAAGCACCCCAATCGCACTTGGGCTAATACTTGGTTATTTCAAATATAATAATGATCGGGCTAAGGATGCATCCAAAGATGCGCTTCTTAATTCCACTCCTGCTCAAACTAATATAAAGCCACCTTCAAATCCCTCCAATGCCTACATGTCATCACAAACTTGCCGGGCATGTCATCCTGGGGAGTACGATAGCTGGCATAAGAGTTACCACCGTACGATGACACAATTAGCAAAACCAGAGGCTGTATTAGCAAAGTGGCACGACACTCAGCTCCCGCATGGCAAATCACAATTACAGCTAGAGGAGAAAAATAATGAATATTGGGTTACTACCGTAGGAAGTGACGGCATCAAACAAGATAAGAAACGCATGACAATGACCACCGGCTCACATCACCTTCAAGTATACTGGCTAGGTGACAAGAACAGCAACCTACAACACCCCTTCCCTTACGGATGGTTGATCGCCGACCAAAAATGGGTACCAGTAGAAGATACGTTTTTACGCGATCCAGAAAGTGCCCCACCAAACGCCAAGTGGAATGCTGTGTGCATTGAGTGCCATGCCGTTGCTGGGAAACCTCGTATTATGGCTTCAAATAAAGGTATACGAACTACAAAAACCGAAGTCGCCGAATTAGGCATCTCCTGTGAAGCGTGCCATGGACCAGCTCAGGAACACATTGCACACTATCAAAATCCGTTCAACAGGTACAAAGCCAAAGACATAAAAAAAGTCGCCCATGGAATAATCAACCCAGATGACAAAAAGATTGATCATAAAAAATCAGCGCAAGTCTGCGGCCAATGCCACTCCTATCAATTTACGCCAAATAGGATGGATCGATATAATAATGGCCCTAGATTCATACCAGGAGGACAACTAAATGCGTCTGTAAACACGATAGTGGTTAAACCCAGTGAATTCACCAATGCTTCACTAGGTTCACAAGATGACATAAAAAGATTTACAGAAAAACACGGACATCCTCATCCTGGGAAAGAATGGATGACCGATCGTTTTTGGTCTGATGGAATGGTACGTGTAACTGGTCGCGAGTATAATGGCTTACTCGACACAGCTTGTTTTCAAAGAGGCAAAATGTCCTGCCTCTCTTGCCACTCTATGCACAGTTACCATGACAGTAACGACCAACTTGCTCCAAGAATGGAATCAAACGAAGCATGCTATAAGTGCCATGAAAATATACGTGAAAACTTGACAGAACATACACATCACAAAGCCGATTCATCCGGCAGCAGCTGTTATAACTGCCATATGCCACATACGACTTACGGTCTACTCAATGCCATTAGAAGCCATCAAATCGATTCACCAAAAGTAGCTATTCAATTAAAGACCGGTCGAGTTAACGCATGTAATCTATGTCATATTAATAAATCACTTAACTGGACTAATGAACATCTTACGAAATGGTATGGACATAAGCCAGCCGAGCTAACCGAAGATGACCAACACGTTTCTTCTGTCCTTAAAATGCTACTAATGGGTGATGCCGGGCAACGCGCAATAGCAGCCTGGCATATGGGATGGAAACCAGCGCGCGATATTTCTGGTAACGACTGGCAACCTAACTGGCTATTTCGGAGTATGAACGATCCTTATTCGGCAGTCCGCTATATTGCGCACAAATCGTTAATCACTGACCCTCGTTTAAATAAAATTGAATTCGATTACTCTGGATTATTGATCAATCGCACTGAAGAGATTCGAAATGCAAAAGACGTCTGGATGAAAGTTCAAATAAATCAGGGCAAGCTCACTAATCAACCTGAGCTACTAATCGATAAACAAGGCAACCCAATCGAAACAAAGGCAAATTATTTTGAATCCAAACGTAATAATCAACCAATAACCTTGCAGGAATGAGCAAACAAAAACCTACTCGACGAGAACGCAGCGAATTACAAACTCACGCTCCGCAAACGAAGCCAGCATCCACAACCACGTCTAGCCTCCTTCCCGAAGAGCGACGACATTTAAAATTCGGCTGGTCATCGCTGTTTGTCTTCGTTTGCTTAGGCATCTTACTCGAAGTATTTCTTGCTTTCAGAATAGGATGGTACATGAACAGCGGAGATAACGAAACACACCGACTGATGTTGAGGCTTGGACATGCCCATGGGACGTTCTTATCTCTCGTGAACATAGCATTCGCAGCTACATTATCACGCATTAATCTAATAGAAAATATACGTCGTTTGTCATCCCGATGCCTAATCGCAGCTACATTGCTCATCCCAGGTGGCTTTATATTGGGAGGAGTGGTCACTCACGGTTCTGAACCTGGCCTCGGTATTATTCTGCTTCCTATAGGCGCTCTCTTCCTCCTATTTGCTCTCTTCCTTCTAGCAAAGGGACTGAAATCAAATTAACAACCTAATAAATGTACACGAACTCGTTGAGGTAAAAAAGCGTTTGAGTAAAACCGACCAGACCTAGCTTACGAGCATCTTTTCAGTCAGAATTTAGATAGGTCAATTCCTGCTGTTCAATAAAATTTGACATAGATTTTTTTCAACTTGAGTAGGTTAACGCCCTATAACAGCTTGGTATCCTTTAATAATGGCTGACTGTGTGGATTGCTGTTCAAAATCCCTAGTAATTGCAATTGCCGCTTTTCGCACCTGTCACTTTAATGGGCAGAATGAAAAATCGCCATCAACCCAATGAAAGAAGCTAAAGAACAAAATTGTATACAGTGAAAGTAACTTCAGAATCTAGCTCGGACAACCGTATTTACTTTGCGTTAAGCTTTATATCGTTTCAAATTCCTCTATGAACAATATCCGCCTCATAGGAATACTTTTAGCGGCTACGCTAATTTTTAAAGCAGAAGCCAAGGACCTTCGTATCGGCATAATTGGACTCGACACCTCACATGTCACCGCCTTTACTCGAATCCTTAACGACTCGTCAGCTAAGGACCACATTCCAGGAGGAAAAGTTGTTGCTGCCGTAAAAGATAGCAGCTCTGATATCAAGTCCAGTTACTCTCGAGTTGAAAAATTCACGAATGAATTAACTCGCAAGTGGGGTGTAAAGCTTTATCCCAACGTAAATATATTATGCCAACACGTTGATGCTGTTATGATAGAGAATGTTGACGGACGACCTCACCTCAAACACGCCGTCGACGTCATTAATGCAGGCAAACCTCTATATATTGACAAACCTCTAGCTGGAACATTTGCTGATTGCATTAAAATTTATCGCCTCGCCAAGCAAAACAATGTGCCTGTATTTAGTTCTTCGTCACTAAGGTTTTCTAAACCAACTTTAGACGCACGTGCTGGCAAACACGGTAAGGTACTTCATTGCGAAACATTCAGCCCTGCGCATATTGAACCTCATCATCCAGATTTGTTTTGGTACGGCATACATGGCGTCGAATCGCTTTTTACAGTTATGGGACCTGGCTGCATTTCAGTGAAGCGAGGCATCACTAAAGATGGAAAAATTAAAGTAACTGGCAAATGGAATGATGGTCGGGTCGGTATCTTCCGAGAAAGTAATGGGTATGGTGGCACTGCTAAGTGTGAAAACGGCGTGCATCCAGTTGGCAACTACGATGGTTACGCTCCCCTAGTTAAAGAAATAATCCGTTTTTTTATTAGTGGCAAATCGCCTGTTGATGATCGTGAGACATTGGAAATATACGCTTTTATGGATGCCGCAGATAAATCAAAATCTGCCAATGGGAATGAAATCCCCTTGAATCTAGACTGGGAATAACATCAAGAGATAAGCTTATTTACTACTTTACGATGGGCAGATGTCAAAGGTAGTCCTTCAAGCTTAGATTCACTGATCCACTGTCCATTCAGCTTAGCCAAGCTGGGTTTTTCTGTGGACTCAATCACAAACATTTCAAGCCTGTTTCTATAGCGCGTTATAGAGTGATTGATAATGCAAAGCGGGTCCAAATCAACTTGGCCAAGAGATAGGTTTGCCTTAGCGACATGTGCTGCCTCAGCTGTAGTATCCACCTCCCAATTAGGAAATTCCCAAAAACCAGCATTCACACCCAATCTTGGACGCCGCTGTATAAATATCTTATTGCGCCAACAAACAACAAACCCAAAAAAACGTCGTTTAGTAAGCCTGACACGCTTGGGCATCACCGGGATTATTTCAACTTTGTTTTTCTTCCGCGCAATACATCGACCTTTTAGCGGACAATTAGCACACAAAGGATTTCGAGGCGTGCAAACCAAAGCGCCTAACTCCATCATCGCCTGATTGAATGATGAAGCATTTCGTTGCTTAGACTTATTCAATGACATTGAATGCTTGACTAGATCAGCTGCAACAGACCAAAGACGATCTACAACTGACTTAGATTTCGATGATTCTTCGATGCCAATTAATCGTGTTAATACTCTAACTACATTACCATCTACTATTGGCTCTGGTTGGTTATATGCGATACTACAAATCGCTCCGCCGGTATAGCGCCCCACTCCAGGTAAAGACAATACATGCTTCAAATCACAGGGAAACTTGCCGCCATAAACCTCGACAATATCCTTAGCAGCCTTGCGCATATTTCTAACCCTCGAATAATAACCAAGTCCCTCCCATAATTTAATAAGCTCATCTTCATTTGAATTAGCCAGTGAAGTAATATTCGGAAACCGCTTCATCCAACGCTCCCAGTATGGAATCACAGTTTTAACCTGTGTTTGCTGCAACATGATCTCCGAAACCCATATAGCGTAGGGATCAGTTGTCTTCCTCCACGGCAGATCCCTGGAATTTTCGGAAAACCATTTAAGTAATGGGATGACGATGGAACGGACACGCATTGCTGATATTCTAACTACTACTTACCCGCCAGCCAAGCGACACCGTTGACTTACCGACAGTTACACGACAAATTAACCGCTAGTAGATGACTAACACAGCACAAAGCATAACCGCTAATGGAAAAACCATCGATGTGCATTTACCTTTAACTTTGCACGCGTTTCTAGTAAACCAAGGAATGTTCCCTCGAAGTGTTGTTATTGAACTTAATGGTGAAGCCTTATCACCTTCTGAATTTGAAAAATGCGAACTTAAAGCAGGAGATTCAATGGAAATTGTAAATATTGTCGCTGGTGGATGAACAATGAATTTCAAAGCCTAAAAGGGCATCTACTGCTCGACGCAGGAGGCATGTATGGCTCCAGTTTTCATCACTCAGTAATTCTCATGTGCCAGCATTCACCACAGGGTGCATTTGGATTAGTACTTAACCAACCAAGCGACAATCGTGTTGGTGAAATATTACCATTTACCCTTCCTCCAGATATTAAGCAACAGTCTGTTCGAAACGGAGGACCAGTGGAGCAACAATCCGTTCATATTATCCATAGTGATACATTTATGTACCAAGGGAATATAATGCCTAACCTATCATTGATGCAGGATATTAATGATTTAAATGATCTCAAAAACTCGGTAAATTCAAACCAAAAAATTGAAGTATTTACTGGTTACTCCGGCTGGGGACCTGGCCAAATCGAAAGTGAGATTGCACGAAAATCTTGGCTTATTCACCCCGCAAGTATCGAATTAATTTTTAATCATTCAAAGCAATCCGATTGGCGAAACATTCTACGTCAAATGGATTGGCAACAACGACTTCTTGCTAACGGGCCCGATGATCTTTCTTGGAACTAATTCAATTAACTTGGCTCCCCTATTTTCTAGCCAAATTAAACTCGATCGCCTAGCTTTAACAAACAAATCGAACTACTCTAAAAGTGCTAGGAAAATGGCTTCATATTACAGCTTATGCGTTAATTAGCAGCCTTACCGCACTAAATTTACCTCTTGGGCAAGCTGAGCCAATAACATTTAGCCCTGAGAGCATTCATTTTTTTGAGAACAAAATTCGGCCTCTATTCTCAAACAACTGCTTAGAATGCCATAACGAGAAAAAACATAAAGGCAACCTGCTTCTTTCCTCTCGTGAAACAATCCTTAAAGGCGGCGACTCTGGGGCATCTATCAAACTTGGAAATCCAAATGAAAGCCTATTGATTCAAGCTGTTAAATATACAAATGCAGATCTGCAGATGCCACCAAAAAAGAAACTAGGGAAACAAGCCATTGCCGATCTCGAACAATGGATACAACTCGGAGCACCTTGGCCAAACTCTAGCAACTTTGCCGTTAAAACAAAACTAGAACACAATTTTTCAATCACCGAAGAAGACCGTAAATACTGGGCTTTTCAACCAATCCAACAACCCAAATTAGATAGGAAAAGCAATCGATCACCAATTGATCAATTAATTGAAATTCTTCTCGAAGAAAACCACGTCAAAGCAAATCCTATTGCCAAAAAAGCGACACTGATCCGACGAGCTTACTTCGATTTAATCGGCCTGCCACCTAGCTTTAATGAAGTAGAAAAATTCATTAATGACGACTCTCCAGATGCATGGTCCAAATTGATAGAGCACTTACTTGGCTCGCCACAGTATGGAGAGCGTTGGGGACGTCATTGGTTAGATGTGGTCCGCTTCGCCCAAACCAATGGTTACGAGCGAGATGACGAAAAACCTCTCGTCTGGAAATATCGTGACTATGTAATCCGTGCATTTAATCAAGATAAACCTTACAACCGATTCGTACTTGAACAAATTGCTGGAGATGAATTACCAGATGTAGACAACGACAGTCTTATTGCAACTGGATTTTATCGACTTGGCGTCTGGGACGATGAACCAGATGACAAGCGGCTAGCTGAATTTGATGGGTTGGATGATATCGTCAAGACAACAACTGAAACCTTTATGGGACTTACAGTTGGCTGTGCACGATGTCACGATCACATGTTTGATCCAATTTCACAGCAAGACTACTACGAAATGCTTTCTTTCTTCCGTAATGTCCGCCATTACGACAAGCCTAAATATGAGTGGGAATCTGCAACCTATTCTCCACTAATACCTCCTAGGGATGTTTTCAAATGGCAAAATAAAAAGAACAAAACAAAAAACGACAAGCCACCATGGGACGGTCAAGAGTTTGCAATGACCGTACGAGAACATATTACAAGAAAGGATACTCATCTGCTTATCCGTGGAAACGCCGGGCGACCAAGTAAAAAAGTAGAACCACAATTCCTAAAGGTATTAGATACGAGCAAACCAAAAATCCCTAAGTCACCAAATCCTTTTACCACTGGTCGTCGCCTTGTGTTAGCCAACTGGATAACAAACTCGAAGCATCCACTTACATCGCGAGTGATGGTTAATCGAATCTGGCAATTCCACTTTGGACGAGGTCTGGTTGCTACGCCAAACGACTTTGGCAAAGCTGGTATGCCCTGTTCTAACAAGGGACTTCTCGATTGGCTTGCCTCAGAGTTCATAAATAACAACTGGTCAGTAAAGCATATGCATAGAGTTATCATGAATAGTGATGCATATTGCCGCACTTCATGGCAAAATCCAACTAATCAAAACATCGACCCCGGCAACAATCTTATCTGGCGTCAAAACCTTCGCCGACTTGAAGCAGAAGCGATTCGTGATTCAATTTTGAAAACCAGTGGTTCACTTAACACAGCAATGGGTGGGCGTGGTTTTTTTCCTGAGTTTAGTGGCGAAGTTATCGCTGGAGCATCCAAACCTGGACGAGGATGGGGTTATTCCAAATCCGTTGAACAGTCTCGCCGTAGCATCTACTCATTTGTTAAGCGAACGATGATGGTCCCATTCCTAGAAGTATTCGACTACAGCGGAACAGAAGGGTCAATTGGCGCACGCGCTGTTACCACTGTTGCCCCCCAGGCTCTTACATTGCTCAACAGCAAATTCATATCAAAGCAATCTGATGAACTAACAAAAAAACTACTTAATAACGACCTAAATTCTAAAGAAGAAAAACTCATTAATGACTTGTTCCAACAAACACTTTCACGTAACGCTCGCCCCGAAGAAATCAATTTTGGCATCGATTATCTCGAACAACAAACAACTCAGCATGAAGCTATCAAGCATCAGTTGGTTTTTTTTCCAGACGCACCAGGCTCAATCGAGAAAGGTTTTCTAAACCTATTACCACAGGAAAAATTTTTCATTTCACCCGATATCAACTGGCAACCTTATGCCGGCAAATGGGGAGGCGGCTACGAAGGGATTATGAATGTCGTCCATGGCCGCGGACCATTTGCATTAATGAAAGCCACACAACAAGCAGACTTCAAATTAAGTGGTAAAATTCAATTTGATCGAAACATTAAGCATGCCGGGATTCTTTTAAGAGCCTCCGCCATCGGGACAGAGGATCGCAGCTACGAGATCCATTTTGATACCATAAAAAATGAGATTAAATTTTTACGACATGACGAAGACACAAAAGTCCTAGCGAAATGCGAACTACCAAACATTGTCGACTGGCTAAAGTTTAGAGTAGAACTCACTCATGGAGAACTAATCCTGAGGACGGGAGAAAACAAACAAATTATACTTAGCGTAAAAGACGAAACACCAATAGAAGGCAAAGGTCACATTGGAATCCGTGCTTGGGGAGGTGCAGTCCGGACGGACATGCTCAGCCTTCACCTTGAAAATTACAATCTACTCTTAAGCGAAATAAGTTCGGGAAACTCGACACAAAACAAGCCATATTCTCAATCAAAAATTAGCTTGGCTACGCGACGTGCATTAAAGGATCTTTGCTCTATAATGTTTAATGTTAGCGAATTCTTATATGTAGACTGACACCAGAACAACCTAGCCTCGTTGACGAAGTTTCAAGTTTAACATACTTTATCACAACCCATTATTATCATGGATCCGAATCTCATACAGCAATTCAGCAGAAGAGAATTTTTGCAGCGTTTTGGAACTACAATGGCTGGCGTGTCCTTGAGCGGCATGTTTTCTGGCGACAAAGTTTTTGCCTCGCCAGCATCAGCACTAGCTAACTACACCAATCCACTTAAGTCACGGGAATCCCATTTTCCAACCAAAGCTAAAGCTTGTATCTACCTTTACATGTATGGCGGCCCCAGCCAAATGGACTTGTTCGACTACAAACCAGAACTAGCCAAAAATCATGGGAAGACAATCGATATCGAAATGCGCCGTAGGAGCATACGAAAAGAAAAAATTCTTGGCCCAGTCCGCAAATTTAAACGTCGCGGACAATCTGGCCTATGGTGTTCAGACGCTTTTCCATATCTATCTCAACATATGGACAAAATGGCTGTAATAAAGTCCCTTTACATGGACTCATTTGCACACGGCTCGGCAAATATTCAAATGAACTCTGGCCGCGTACTTCAAGGCCACCCAGCAATCGGTGCATGGATTGCGCACGGTTTAGGATCTGCAAACAAAAATCTACCCTCATTCGTTGTTATGCTTGATCCCCGAGGTGGTCCTATTCCAGGTGCGGCCAACTGGACTAGTGGCTATATGCCAGCAGCATACCAAGGAACCGTTTTACGCTCTTCCGGAAGTCCTATTCTAGATCTCGCGTCGCGGACCAGCCGCACTCACAAAATGCAAGGAGAACGCATCAATGCTATTAATGCACTAAATGGCATGCACCTTCGTAATCATAAAGGCTATAGCGAATTGGTCGCACGCATTGCTAGCTACGATCTTGCATACCAACTTCAATCGACAGCTCCTGAGGCATTGGATATTTCTAACGAATCGGAAAAAACCAAGGAGATGTACGGACTGTTCGATAAAACACCAGACCACTCAATAGCTATTTCCCCTTCTCACTTTGGAAGGCAATGTCTTGTCGCAAGACGACTTGTAGAACGCGGTGTGCGTTTCGTACAACTTTACTCTGGAGGTGGTCATCAGCAACAAAACTGGGATGCTCACAATGGAGTTGATGAGAATCTTAAAATTCACTGCCCTGAAATAGATCGGCCCATCGCTGGCCTTCTTGCCGATCTTGAGCAGCGTGGCTTACTCGAGGAAACATTAATCATCTGGGGCGGTGAATTTGGTCGACAACCGGTTTTCCAAGGTAGTAACGGAGGACGTGATCATAATCCCAAAGGTTTTACCTACTGGATGGCTGGTGCTGGCGTTAATGCTGGAACCGACTATGGAGAAACCGACGAACTTGGACATGAAGCAGTTGTTAATCGCCATCATATTCGGGATCTACACGCTACAATCCTTCACCTCATGGGTTTGAATCACGAAAAACTGACTTACCATTATGGAGGACTAGATCAACGCCTTACAGGAGTCGTTCCAGCATCTCCAATCCTGCCTCTTATTTCTTAGAAAAAATAAAAAAACGGCCTTAAAAAAGACCGTTTTTAAAATTTCCGTATTAATTATTTCTATCTTAAAGGTGCCGAAGCTCTTTCCTGCATCCAGGCAATATCCAAACTGTTAGGATGATTAACATTAAGTCCCCCAGGAACACCTCCACCATTAAAGTCTACAGGTTTGATTGTTCGAGGATCTTGCCATTTTTTAATCTCTGCATGTCCATCAGCAAAAGCAAAACCAGCAGCTCCATTATGGTAACTCGCAGGATAGTCAATCATTCTGGCTCCCGCTCCTCGAGAATCACATTTCACAGCAAAAGCAGCATCATTAATACTGTTTGGATGTTCGTCTACAAAAACAAAAAGGTTCGAGGGCCCAGGGTTCCCCATATCTCCTTCTTTCGTGTAGGTTCGATATGATTGCCAAGGCAACCAATACCCCGCATTTCCTCCTTGACGCTGGTTTGGACCAAATGACTGACTCATTGAAATACTCCGAACTCGGGGAATAGTTTTTCGGCCTATTTTAACCACACTCATGTCCGCTGGACACTTAAACACTTCTG
>NYWG01000290.1 GCA_002684915.1 Verrucomicrobiales bacterium | reverse complement strand
TCGGCAAATCGGTTCCAACACCAGGACATATAGTTGATTTTGTTAAAACGGGGCAAAGAAGTTTGTGGTCAAGTGGCTGGGTCGCGGTAAAGTCGTTGTCAACAGTTATCTCAGCACTATTATTATCAGCAAAAGTGTATTCAATTACATCACGACCCGGTCTCCTCCAGTTGGGATTAATTTTAGATTTCATATATAGTTGCTGAAAATTATCATCTACGCACACAGTTTTAAAATCTTTACCCAGCAATTCAACCGGGGAATTAGATCGCGCATGACAGCATGAATTGATTTCGTCCCATTCGTAAAAATGCTGGCCCATGCCCCCAATCACGTTTGTGTTTGATTTGAAACAAGTCTGATTTACGTCGTCCCAAAACGTCGCCGAATTGTAAAAATCTCTCGTAGATGAGCTTTCGCAATTTTCCTTGGTATAAAGTTTGAATGACTTGCGAACGTCATTGGCTGGATCGGCTGGATCGATGGGAGGTTCATTGAGGAGCAGGTTCGTCCAATATTCAATTTCACTCGCATATCCCGCAGCTCCCCCTATTAGCTCTATGGGAATGCCATTTTCGAAGCCAAAAACCTCTGTATGCGTTTCAAACCATAATTTATTATCTTCTAGGTACAGCACCGCCCTGTCGTTATCTTTGTCTGCTGGATCATATACGTACACGTGCGGCACATTATGTTTCGGACTATAGGTACTTATGAAAGGTTTCGTGTGTTTATAGTCGCGGTTTCCAAAATTGACCGAGATGGTTGTATCAAAAAACTGTTCGTGGATATTTCTTATTTTTGAATCGTCTCCCAGATAATCGTAGAAACGGTGAGTAGTATCAATGGCACGCGTGTCTTTCGTAGGATAAGCACACCAGGCATAAGGAAATTCGTGGTAATTTCCAGCGTCGTCAGTGACTCTACAAAAATCGTCATCAATTGGTCCATGGCAGACCTTTGGTTTATGGTGCATTTCTAATTTATTAGTCTGATCAAGTGAGACCGTGCCTTCTTGCGGGCCTGGTGAATTAAACGTCTTGCCATAAGAATCAGGTAAATCAGTGTCTTTGATGTGATGACACGTTTTTTCCATAGCCGGAAAATATTTGCTATTTACACCGCCCTCGTCTGTCATTACTAATGGCTCTATTTCTTCTTTTTCATATCCAGATCCCCTGTCGAAGTGATAATCGTATTTTCTTTGAAGCGACTTGCATTCGGTTTCCGCAATCGGCACACATACTCCATTTTGGGTACTTGCAATTCCTAACAAACCCTGCAACTTTCTGAAGTCCGCCGTTTGCTGCAAATAATTAGAATTAGCATGGGCTGGTTCCATGATAAGTTTTGTTTTGGCGTCTTCAACATCTACAGTTTGTACACCCGTCTGAGAATCAAAATCCAGTGGTCTCATAAATTTCATGGCGGTATCTTCAATCGAGGACGAAGATATATTTTCGCCTAAATCTTTGACGTGGTTATGTCTATTATACCTAAAATATGCTACGCGATCGTGGGGCACGGCGTTATACTTTACTTCGTTTGCGAGCGAAGTACACCTTTCGTCTGCTAATTTATCTCCCGCATTGTGTTCGCGAGCGTCCTGGCAAGGATGGGAAGATTTGTGTTTGCACTTTCCGTCGTCGGGAAGACCGTTTTTTAAACAAGAATGACCTGTTAGAGCTCCAGATTCGCACACGGGGGTGATCCCATACCGCTGCCGGCCCGGACCGGTAGATACTTCTTCTCCAGAACTTGAAAGAATGGGACAGTCATGGTCATGAACAACCGGAAACACCTGCAACTCGCCATCGAAGAAAGTTTTTAAATCTTCAGTATTTTGCACGCCGGTGGGGACCGTGGTGTCGGTAGTCGAATATACGCAGCCGGACGGCATGAGCGGCGTGTCCATAATCCACGGCGAATAGGTAAAGTCAGACCCAAAGTTTCCGGGGTCGTCAAAGTCAAGTTCACCTGCATCAGAAATTAAACCTATGTTTTCTTTCAAGAAATTATGTGGCCCGGACGACAGGTCTTGCTTGGTGTCTATGGACAGGGTCGTGGTCGGCCCTCCCAAAAGATCGCGGATTTCGGTGGCAATCTTTAATTTTTCAATTTCGTTTGAAATAGTTTTCCCGAGTGTATCGGTAGAAGTTTTGGCTAAAAATGAAGGATGTAACTCAGGATCAAACGTCAAGAAATTTATGTTATTGGTAGGATACTGAAATTTATTATTATCCCACGAAAGTCCCTGGTTAAAAATCATATTAGAAACACCGCGTTGACACGTTGCACCCCCCCCACAATCGCCGTCGTCGTTACATTCTAGAAAAGTATTGCTGCAAACCTTGAGTTCTTGATAAAATAATGAGTCCGTAAAAAACAGATTTTTAGGGTCGCCAATTTTTGCAAATCTGTTTTGATAGGCATTCTTTACGTAATAGTCATTTCCATGTACTGGAAGCGTTCTATCCCTAATCATTTTTTGGGTCCAGTCGTTGAGCCCATCATCCCAATCGACTTTGAGTTGATGTTCGCGAGGCAAGAAAAAGTTTTTTTGGGCATCGTGATGCATAAATTTGTAAATATTTTCCAACTCCTCTCCATCGACCACTTCCGTTCCGTCGGGGTTTTTTTCGTCGCCGTAGAAAATTGTTTTGCCATTCTTCCCATCTGCTGCATGTATTGCTGTTCGGTCTAGGCATTTATCATCAGATGTTTGGTAGTCTGTGGGGATTTGGTCACAAAATTTAAAATGATGTTTTATGTGATCTAGGCTAGGGTGGCCCGCGTGTAGGTTTTCTAAAAATCTATCAATTTTTGCTTCTTTTAGAGGTTCTCTTCTCAAGAAATTGAAAGAAAACTTTTCCTTGCCCTGTTCTGTATAGGCGTCTGTTGCTTCTTCCATCATTTTACATAAAATATTATCTTTACATACAGGATTATATGAATCTTTTATGAAGAAGTTTTTATGACCAGGAAGAAATCTTCCAATGCCCGATTTATTCGGATCCGTGCCACCTTTGCCAGATCCCCCAAAGAAAATTGGATGCGTGCCAGAGCTGAAGCCCATGTCGATGTATGGAATCCCCATGTCGACAAGCGGGGATTGATTTGGATTATTAAAATAAGATTTGACAGCGAAGGCGCAAAGTTCTTGGTTGACGTCGTGATCTGGAACCGTGTTTTGATCGTTATCTAAACCCGTTTTTGATTCTCCTATTGGAGAATATCCAGAGGGACACGACCGGGGATTCAGATTATTGCTCAAAACAAATGGTGGTTTGTTCTGACACGTGAAGTTTAATTCGTTGTCATTGTATGTTTTATCTCCCGTTAGGTCTAAGGGCAGAGATCCTAAATGCCAATTTCTGTTACTATAATCCACAGTTCCGCCCTCATTGAAATAGTCGCCTAGATAAATTGGCGGTTGCGCGTCGTCCGGAGCTCTTGGAGAGTATTTAAAATCTCCTCCTATCGTCTTCTGATCTTCGGGAACTTCTATTTTTTGATAGAATCTGTTGCAATCGAACGATCCGTCGACATCGTAGTAATCCTTGCCACCGCCACCGCCGAGTCCGTAATTGCTAACGTTCCCACAGCCCTTCCCATCGCCAAGCTTAATTCTGTTATGCTTGGTTGGTAAATTTCCGTTAAACGTCTGATTTGCGTATGGACCAACGTTTACGTCATCGTTTGCCGTTGGATCTCCGTCAGTGTCGTTTCGTTTGAATTTTTTGGTTGCTGGCACGCACATCTTCGGCAAACCACGTACGTGACCGAATTCATTGAGATCTGATAGATCTTCCGCCGACCTCGAATAATTTTCATCAAGCGTGGATTGATCCCGAATCAGTGTTTTATCCACGTCATCCATATTCTTTGGCACGCATTGGGCAAATCCGTGCTCAGTTTTTCCGTAATATTTATAACAATCCGAAGTTCTGAGATGCGTCCGACTTGGATCGTTGATCGCTGAGGTATGAGTAAACACTTCGAACAACTCTTGGTTGGTCAGGTCGTGATCGTGCTGCAAATAGGGTGCATTCATGTCAGGAATCCATTGGATCAATTCACAGTCTGGGTCCCTCATGTCATCTATTGGAGCCGGTATCCAGCGCGGGGGATAGGACTCTAATCTAGATTCCGCGTCCGCCGAGGATGCGGCGTATCCAAGACCAGTTATCGTATTTGTCTGCGGTATCCCCGAATTGTCTTTAAAAATTTCAGCTTCAGTGTTACAATGGGAATGAGGACATTGGTAATCATACAACAAATTGTCAGGGCCGTATTCACCAATAAACTTTGTTATGCCGTGTGCGGTATCACCTTGTTTAGTAGGACACTCTTCTTGGCTTCCTTTGAATTGCTCGTAGTTGATGTTATCTGGGTCTGTACATCCATATTGTTTCGCGTCGGTCACCGTGGGCTCATAATTGTCACCATCGCCGATATCAACCTTGACAAAATAATTGTCGTCCGTCGGCTCTGGCATGCCTAAAATTTTTCGATCGTTTGGAAACCAGTTGTTTTTAAACAAGTCAGGATTAGGATCGTCGTCATCGACCGGGACGCCGTCTACATTTCCAAAGGGTAAATTTTTAGAATAATTTATGTTCTGAATATAGTCTCTTATTCTTACATTGTAACTATCATCGTCTAACTTTTCATCTACCCTGATTTTAGCGCCTTTTACATATCGTTCAAAAGCCGCTCCGCCAACATTCAAAATATTATCGAAATTTCTAATCATTTAATTAAAATAGATATTTTTTATATTACAAGTAGTAAATGTCTTCGACAGGCTATTGTACAAACGTCGAACAAGAACAGCAACATTCAAATGCTTTTGAATATAAATGTGAAGTCGATGGCGCTGTGTACAACTCGCAAATCGGTCGCTGCGTATACGCGGCGCAAAAAGCCACAGTTAAGGTCTGCCCAGAATTTGTAAAAAACGTGCAAACTGACGTAGAATACATTTTGAAACTAGATGATACGGACATGGGTTGGGACTTAGAGACGGGCGTCCTCAATCAAACCAACTGCACGTACGAGGTGCCAAAGTCTGAAACCCTCTTCTTTTGCCCGCCAGGCTTTGAAATGTCGACATCGACTGACCCGATAGATGCTGATGCTGCTAACATTCAGACACTACATGAAAAAAATTTTAAAGTTAATATTGTAACAAAAGGTAAGGATACGGATACAGATTATTCCGGATCCGAAAACGCAAACAAAGCCGATTTGGAAGAAGCCGGCAAGGTAGCTAGCGTCTTCATGCCGCTTTGTGAAGAGGATGAAAACGGCGATGTTACAGAATGTAACCACAATGATTTTGAGGAAGGCAAACATATATATAATATGCCAGGAGGAAAATGCTCTGGCGACGACAACTTGTGCTATATCGACGACGACTGTAACACCGGCGATTCATCCGGCGCGTCTCAGACGTGCGATAAACACTCTGATCATTTTCAGACTCAAACTAATCTACATAAAAATACTGGCGATAAAGGGAAAATAAATGATCGCCGGTTATTGCGCACTGATTTTATAGAAACAGAATTTCCAGATTACGACCATTCAGCTTACACGTGGTGGAATGGCACAGAAATTAAAGATGGAGCAAACTATACATTTTTGTATCATGACGAGGGCACTGGTGCCGATGATCCGCAAAAATTTCACAAGTCTGCTGGATTTAAACCAAAACCATTTTACACGTACGAACGACCGGCTTTTACGGAACAGACGTATACAGCAAAACCTGGTGCTGTATTCAAAGAAGATGATTGGGCAGACAATCCTGATTTTGATTTTACTGCTAATTTCACTAGCGCTCACAAAGGTAACAGAGTACTTCAGGTCATAGGGGAAGACAACGGGGAGCTAACCTGGATGACATGGACTAACTCTTTGTACAAATGCCCCGATAAGTCATATTATCAACAGGATCCATGTTGATTGAATTTCATGAAACAACTTGTGTTTTTTTTGAGTGTCATAAGCGGATAAAAAAAAAATTACTATATTAAGTGCATTAAAAGTTATGGTGGGCTTGTCGGACTTTTCTAAATTTAAGCAAGTCCCAACGCCAGAATCTTGGGTAGATTGGAGTAATGAAGTCGGTTCTAGCAATAATTCTAAAAATAATAGCACAAATTATCTAAGAAACTCTTTAAGAAATAGACGCACTCTGTTCAATTACATATTTCAACCAAATGATAAGGGACAAGTAGGAATGGCGTGGAAAGGAGAAGGTTGTATTTTAGCTGACGAAGTAAATTCCGCTGATGGCATACCGCTTGATTACACAGAGAACACAAAGGTGAGTGCATGTGAAGAGATTGACAATAAACTAGAGTGTAATAATAGAGTTGTTGCAATTAGCCAATTTGAAACAAATCTATCAGATGATGAGCTTGCATATTTTAAATGCCAGTGGGGCACAAATTTGTACAACGACTATTCCGAACTTAGTAAGGAATCGACACTTTTTGTGGAGGAAGACGCCACAAATTTGTATCATAATTTTGGATGTTGCTTTGCAAGCGGCAGCGGCGTTGACGATGTTGTCGACAAGCCCAGCGAGAGCTGGGAATTTCATTGTCGGGCACATGGTGAAGCATTTCACGAAAAGGGTGCTGGGATAAGGTGCTCAAAAGAAAAATTGGGACGAGGTGTTAATCACATGGTAG
>NYWG01000289.1 GCA_002684915.1 Verrucomicrobiales bacterium | reverse complement strand
CTAGTTATGATTCTAAGCCTGTACTAACAGCAGGATATGTAGCAGTAGGACAAACAGACTTTACAGTTACAAGCAGAGATGAAATATTAAATCTTGCAATTGCATCAGTACAAGATAACAATCACATATGGGTTACATTTGATGGACCATCATGGACTGTTCTTAGAGCAAATACAGTATATGATTTAAAAATTACAAACTTAGAAAGTAATGATGATAACGAAGTAATCTTTACTTTTGAAAAAGCACACTTGCTAAAAGTTGATGATATATTTGGTATTAAAACAATAGAAGGACTTAATCAGTTCTGGAAAGTAAAAGCAGTAACAACTAACACTATAACAGTTCAGCATACAGAAAAGTATGACGCAGATCAAGGATTTGAACCTAGCACAGGTGCTTATCCTATGTTACTAACAGAATCACGCTTTAGTTCTTATGCTGATGTTGAACCAGAGAAGTTAGCACTACTAAGCGATGGATCAAAACTATTTGTTGATTCTAATGCAAACCATCGTTGGGAAGTTGTTGAAAAGAAAAAACAGTTTACAGGAAAGAAAATTGTAGACTTTGGTATTACTGATCCAACAAGTGTTGGTAAGAAAACAGTTTACAGTGATACATTGAAACAAGTTATTGTTGGTATACCTGATCAAGCAAGGGTAGGAATTTATGTACAAGGTGCTGAAGGACTTTCATCTAAGCAATTACTTGAACCACCTAGTTGGTTAGAGTCAGATGTTACAGGATCATTTGGTCTTGAACTTGCACTTAGCCCAGATAGCAAATGGTTAATGGTTGGTGCTCCAACAGCAAGTGGGATTCCAAGTAGGTATCAAGGTGCATTTGACGTAAATGCAAACTACTTAATTAATGATGTTGTTTTATTTGCAGGCAGACTTTACAAAGCAACCGACAACATTAATGGTGATGGTAGTACCATTGATGTTTACAGTAACGAATGGGTTGAAGTACAAAAACTTGATGCAGAAAGTGATGGATCAAACACAGGCGGTTTTGAAACAGGTGTTATCTTTATTTACGAATATGGATCACAGCAATGGAACTTACATGATATACAAGTAAGTCCTAGAATTTATGACAACGAAAGATACGGTCATAAAATTGCAGTAAGTCAAACATCATCAACAGGTCCGTACTATATGACAGTATCGGCTCCGGGCTCACAAGATGCTAAAGGTCGTGTGTATCTTTACACTTATGATACAACAGATGGTTGGCGCTTAGACTATAATAAAAATTACAAAGGCATTTATGCTGCTGATGATTCAACTTTCTATCCAAAAGACTCAATAGTATTTTCAGATGGAGACATGTGGAAAGCATTAGTTGATAATGTTGCTGACGGTAGTTCATTAACAATTTACTCAAATGATTGGGTCAAGATGGACGAAGTTACAACAGGTGCTTCACTTCCAATGTCAATAGCAACTAACGATGATGGATCAACACTTGACGCAGGGCTGCTTGACGATCAACAACTTACAGAATTAATTAAAGAAGATGACCAGTTTGGTACTTCTATTGCAATGAACTATGACGGAACAGTACTTGCAGTAGGCGCACCTAACAGTGACGGACAATACTTTACAAATTATAAAGGTCATTGGAAACCTAATTATGAATACATGCAAGGAGATACAGTCAAGTATCAAGGCGGCTATCATCAGTTACAAAACTTAGGACCTAGTGCAGTAGGTGCAGATAGTACAATTAGAAGTTATAACGAAGCACCAGATGCTGGCGAACCTTGGGTCAACGTAGGCGACAGTACAAGTGTTGCTTCAGGTAAAGTTTACATTTACAAAAAGAATAGTGCAGGAGTTTATAAATTACTACAACAAATTAATGCAGACTCACTACCATACCTAAGTGATCTTGATCCGAACGAAGTAATTAGTTCAGGCGATAAGTTTGGTTATTCGATTGGCTTAGATTATTCAGGTAACACATTAGTTGTCACAAGTCCATTAGCAGATAAAAACTTTCAAAATCAAGGAAGTGCTTATGTGTTCAAGTTTGATTCTGACTCAACTGAATTTGCTTATAGACTAAAACAAAAATTAACAAGTTTCTCAGATTATCCAAACGAAATGTTTGGTCAAGATGTTTCTATATCAAGCGGTACAGAGATTATTGCAGTTGGTGCAACTAATTCTCCGTTTACATTACAGACTAGATTTGATGGATCACAAACTTCATATGATAGCAACAGAACAACGTTTAGAGATTACGATGGCTTTGCTGGAGCAGTATATGTGTTTGAGAAAAAAGGTAAAGCAGAAACATACTTCCTATCAGAAAAAATTGACGAAGCACTTTCATTAAATGAATCATTTGGATTTAGTTTGTTTGCTACAAGAAATGCAATAGCAGTTGGTTCACCTAACTTTATATCTCCTGCACCACACGGTGTTGATCTTGCTTTTGAAGGAGCCAAGACAGGTACAGTTAGATTGTTTGAAAAAACTGAAGGACAAAATTCGCTTAACGTTATAGGCTCACAGCCTAAAACAGTTGATATTGACAAGTTCAAACGTATTTCACTTTATGATACAGATGAAGATACAAAAATTCTTGACTTAGAAATATTTGATCCTGCTAAAATGAAAATCTTAGCAGAAGCAGAAAGAGAACTTTCTTACAAAGTACCTTATGATCCTGCAATTTATACAACAGGAACAGCAGAAGGTGCAGTAGTTGATGATTCAATTTGTTGGAAAACTAAAAACGTAGGTAAACTATGGTGGGATATTTCAACAGCCAAGTGGTATGACTATGAGCAAGGCGAAGTTTCTTATAGAGTAGGTGCATGGGGAGCATTGGCTCCTGGAGCATCAATAGATGTTTATGAATGGGTACAATCTAAATTACTTCCTTCAGAGTGGGCGGTTGTAGCAGATACCAATGAAGGTTTACCACTAGGTATATCAGGACAGCCGTTGTATGCAGATGACAGTGCCTACAGTGTAAAAGCAGAATTTAATCCTAACACAGGAGAACAAACAGAAGTATTTTACTATTACTGGGTAAGAAACAAAGTTACTGTTCCTGAAGGTGTAGCAGATAGAAGTATATCAGCAGCAGACGTGTTTAATTTAATTAGTGATCCGTCGGCATTAGGACAAACATACGCAGCATTTATTGATAAAGATAAGTTCTTATTGTTTAATTACAAAGCAACAGTGTCAGAAGATTCTGCTGTACTTAATATTGAATACTTTACACAAGAAGAAAATCAAAACCAAGTACACAGCGAATATCAACTTCTTACTGAAGGCGTTGCAGATAGTTTACCAACATTATCATTAGAAAATAAATGGCTTGACAGTTTAGTTGGTTATGATGTACAAGGTAATAGAATACCTGATCCTGACTTACCAGCAAAACAAAGATACGGTATCAGTTACAGACCAAGACAAAGTATGTTTGTTGATAGAAAAGGTATCTTAAAAACATTAATTACAAACGTTAATGCAATTATGCACAAAGAAGCATTTGCTGACTCATTAAACTTTGCAACATTAAATTCAGTTGACGAGAAACCAAGTACTTTACTAAACCTATATGATACAACTGTTGATTCCTACATAGAATTACTTGAAGTTGGTACATCGAGAATTAAAGCATGTAAACTTCGTGCAAATATTATTGACAATGAAGTAAACTCCATTGATATTTTAGATGCAGGATTTGGATATAAGATACCTCCAATTATTGAATTTGAAGGAGATGGTACAGGTGCAGAAGCAGTTACAACAATTGATAACCAAGGTAGGGTAAATGGCGTAACTATTACTAATAAAGGTAAACTTTATACATATATTGCTACTAATCCAAGACAGTTTAGTGTACTTGTTAACAACGATTCAACAGCAAACGACTTCTGGAGTATATATGCATGGGACGATGTAAGAAAGTCTTGGTATAGAAGTAGAAGTCAAGCATACAACACACCACGTTATTGGTCATATGCTGATTGGTGGGACAATGATTTTGGTCCTACATCAAGAATTGTACAAGAAATTACAAGTGTTTATCAAGAACCAACTATCAAAGTTGAAATTGGTGACCTAATCAGAATTAAAGAATATGGCGCAGGTGGCTGGGCAGTATTTAAAAAGATTACTGATGTTGAAAATAACGCTATGAACAACTATGAGTTGATTGGTAGAGAGTTAGGAACAATACAATTTTCAACAGAGCTATATGATACAGCAATAAGTGGTGTTGGTTTTGACAACGTAGATTCTTTTGATATTGATTTTTATGATAAAGAAGTTTCAAATGAACTAAGATTTATTTTACAAGCACTAAAAGAAGATGTCCTAATAGGAGATTATGCAGTTGAGTGGAATAACTTGTTCTTTACATCAATTAGATATGTATTCAAAGAGCAAACTTATGTTGATTGGGCATTTAAAACTAGTTTCTTAAATGCAACACACAACGTTGGAACACTAAAACAGAAAACTAATTATAGAAATGACAGTCTTGAAAGTTATTTAAATTATATTAATGAAGTAAAACCTTACAGTACAACTGTAAGAGAGTATATTAGTAAGTATGACAATTTAGATAATGCAAGTTCTGCTATTTCAGACTTTGATTTACCTCCTTACTATTCAGATTCTAAAGGTAAGATTATTCCTGTTGAGTCAACAGACAGTATTTTATCAACATATCCTTACAAGTTTTGGAATGATAACAAAGGCTATCAAGTTATAGAAATTAGTATTGCTGATAAAGGAGCAGATTATACAGAAGCACCTAAAGTATTAATTACTGGCGGCGGCGGATCTGGTGCAAAAGCAACTGCATACGTGTCAAATGGTAAAGTAACAGGAATTACATTAACCGAACACGGAACAGGATACACATCAACTCCAACAGTTTCGCTTGTGGGCGGAAACGGTACATCACCAACTGTTGCAAGAGCTGTTGCAATACTTGGTAACGGTAAAACACGTTCAATGACAGTGAATATGAAGTTTGATAGACTATCTAAAACAGGAATCTATCAGAACTTTACACAAACTGAATCATTTACTGCTACAGGTTCAACTGCGGTGTTTAATTTAACATATCCACCAACAAGAGATAAGTCAAATATTTCTATTATTAAAAATGGTCAAGTAGTTCTTAACAATGAATATGATATATCACTGTTTACATTAGAAACAGATGAGTATAAACAGTTAAGAGGTAAAATTACTTTTGTAATTCCACCAGCAAAAGATGATGTTATTAATATTACATATCAAAAGAATGATGAAATATTAGATAGCGTAAGCAGAATTGAGAAATATTACAATCCTAAATCAGGAATGGTAGGTAAAGAACTTAACCAATTGATGACAGGTATTGATTTTGGTGGTGTGCAAGTACAAGGAACAACATTTGATGTTACAGGTGGTTGGGACGCACTTCCTTGGTTTACAGATAGCTGGGATAGTGTTGAAGCAGCAGCAGATTACTATTATGTTGCAGACGGAAGCACAATTAATGTAACACTGCCTTATGTTCCTGTAGATGGACAAGTAATTAATATCTACTTAAAACGTGCAGGCACAGTAGTTCCTGATGATATTCTTAATTTACAACTTGAAGAAGGGGTTGAAGAACCACCAACACATAGAATTGACGATCCTAATTACACTGATAACTGGGATAGCTCAGTTTCAACGAATCCACATGCACAAATGCCAACATTTATCGGTGATGGTAGCACAAAAATTGTTGAAGTTGGTGCTTATGTATCAACGCAGCCCGGTGATATTTTAATTTTCCGTCCTGCAGAGAGCGATGGTGCTGTAACTATTAATGATGAAAACTTATTAGACACAAAACTATCAGGCGGCACACTATCTGCAATGGAAGGTGCTTATGCAACTGCTACTGGTACAAATGCAGAAGACATATCAATTGATGGTGGCGACTATGTAAGCCCAGATCAAGTTCCTGCAACAGAAGAAAATGTTCCTGGACAAGTATTAGACAGTTTAAGTATTAAAGTTTTCCATTCAAATCAAGATTCAGCAGGTGCTCCTGTTAAGTCTAATGTAAGAATAGGAGACGGATCAACATTAGTATACCCAATAGGACAAAGAATTGTTGAGAACAAGTCAGTAATTGTTTACATTGATGGAATAAAAGTTGACCCTGCAACTTATACTGTTAATATTTCAACTGACTCAATTGAATTTTCAAGTGTACCAGCAGTAAATGCTAAGATTGAAATTGTTTCAATAGGGTTAGGTGGTGTTTCAATACTTGACTATCAAGAATTTATTGCAGATGGCGACACTACAAACTTCTTAACGAATGCAAACTACAATGATACTTCAAATATTTTTGTATCAGTTAATGGTGTACAATCTGATACAGGCTTTATTGATAGTACAGACTTGTTACCTGACACTCCAAACAGAACTCTAGTACAATTTGGTGTTAAGCCAGACAGACTAGCAGTAATTAGGATTGTTGCTTTTGCAGCGGCAGCAGATGTTGATAGTTCATTACAATCTTTAATTAGAGTTAACCAACAGCAATTTATATATGAAGGTAGCACTAGAAGTTATGACTTAGATACTTTTGTACAATTAAACAGAGAAAGTGCATTAGCATCTACTATTGTTGAAGTAAACAATAAAAAATTAAAAAGTGTTGATACAGTGTATGAAGTGTTTGACGGAGTAACTAAAACGTTCACACTAGGTGTTGATCCTATTGCGTCAGCAGGTTCTATTGTTCCTAATAATATTAAAGTGTATATTAACAACGAACTAAAAACATTTATTACAGATTATGTTTATAACGGTACAACTAAAGAGCTAGAGGTTACTGCGGAAAATTTGACGGTCGGTGATGTTATCAAGATTGAAAATGATTTGAATTCAGAGTATGCAGTAGTAGGTAATAACATTGTTATTAACGATTCAACAGCACTAACAGCAGGTGATACTATTGACGTTACTTGGTTTAGTGAATATCCTTCAATGGAAATTGTTAGTGATCAGTATTCAGGTGGTAGAGCATTTTATCCTATTGCATTCAAACCATTAGGCGTAAGTTATGTATGGGTTTACAGAAACAAAACTAAACTTATTCAAGATGTTGATTACCGATTAGATGTTGAAAGAGGTGTTGTATATGTAGAAGGTTCTAATGAAGATACGGACAGTTTTGAAATTGTAGCCTTTGGTTCTAACATATTTGCATTGCCAAGTGCTTATCAAGTTAGCAAAGACATGTTAAACATTAATCGTTACACTAGATATGCTATTACTGACAACTTAGTCCTAGCAAAAGAATTAACTTACTATGATGATAGTATTACACTTAAAGATGCTTCTACACTGTTTAGCCCTATTGCAAGTAACAATACTCCGGGCATTATTGAAATTGACGGTGAGAAAATTGAGTACATGAACAAAAATGGTAATGTACTAAGCAACTTGAGAAGAGGTACACAGGGTACAGCGATCAAAACATTGAATACTGTAGGATCATACGTGGTTGATTTAAGTACGGACCAAACAATTCCGTATAGAGATACCCAATCAAGAACAGATTTTGTTAGTGACGGAAGCAGCCAACTAATTGGACCACTTCCTTTTGTTCCTGCGATAAGTAATGTTAGTGATTGGTATGCGGGTACTATTCCAGCAATTTATGGAAGATGTGACTCAATTGAAGTATTTGTTGGCGGTAAAAGACTACGCAAAACATATATTGATCAATACAATGAAACTAAGGGT
>NYWG01000288.1 GCA_002684915.1 Verrucomicrobiales bacterium | reverse complement strand
GCACAGCGGCGCTCGCAACCAAGTGCGCCCCCGGGCTCAAGGCAAAACAAACAACCGGGGCGCCTGGAGCCAACGAGCCAATCATCGAATCAGCCGTCGGACAGCAGAATCCAAAACCATCACGACCGAAAACCGAAAGGCTCAATCAGATTCAATCAGAATGCCGTTCCACCCGGCCTGTACGACCAGTGGGTTGCGAAGAACGCAACAGACAGACAAATACCACACGGCGGCGAGCACCGGTGGGCTGCGCCGACCGCAACAGACATGCAACATCAAGATACCACTGCAGACACTAGTGCACTCTGTCCGCTAGGTGTCCTTCCGCTACTCGGTGTCTCACCCGTCAATAGAACTGTCGGTTACACACGCGTGAAGCTTGCGACGCCTTCACGCGTCGCGCTCCCCCAACCGACAGGTCGGTTAACTCTGAGACACCATCAAAACTCGCACGGTACTTCCAAATCGACAAGCGACCGAAGCCTACGAACGAAGGAAAGCACGATACTCCACCAACGTGAACCGAAAGCGAGCCATCGTAACAGACAACAAGGCACGACACATCGCCAGCGAAGAACGAAAGCGATCCGTCGAATCAAATCAAGCGCGATACTTCCCAATCGACGAACGATAGCAAGCCACCGCGAATCACAAAAGAAGGCACGACACATCACAAGCGACAAACGAAAGCGATCCGTCGTGGACAAAAAGGCACGACACGTCACAGTCGGCAAACGAAAGCGACCCGTCGTGAGACCGACAGCAATGCAGGCGTCCCCGCAAATCGATCAAACTCCCCCAGCGTCCATACGCTAGCGAGAACAACACACGAAAGCACAAACCAGCCGAATCAATCGACGACAGCAATCGTAAAAGTCCATCTAGAGCAATCAACACGAAGCAAAAGCGCGAGTCGACCACGACAAGCCAGCCTACAGCTTCGCGCGAGCGAGAATCCCACGCTCGAACAGCACACGCGGTTGCGTCAGCTTCGTCAGCGGATCCGCAATCATGCTCGCCGACCCCTCGTGCGCCATAATCACGCGCTTCTCGCGGATTCTCTCAGCACACCACAACACACTCACGCCATAAACCCGCGGAACGTGGGCAAGCGCTGCACTCCAGCCTCGCTCAAGTAGGAGAATGCATTGGGTGTTGTCTTCGCGCTGCCGGAAAGGAAGCGGCTCCTCCAAACCCTGCAGCACCTCAAGACTGGCGGCATAGTGCTGCCCAGCCCGCATCGCGTGAGCAGCGCTCACACCTTCCGACTCCGCCGGCGACAACTTCACATAGCGCTGCCCACTGCAAGTGAAGTCAATCGGCAGAAAAGCATTCGCGGACGTCGGCGCGCGGCGCGGAAACAACGAAATCACGATACCACTGTAGCAAAATGGCGACCGATAGTCCGCGTCCGCGCTGACATCCCCAATCCACTCCGACAAATCTCGAGGTCCGCCGCGTGCATCCAGAACCAGGACCACATTGAGCGTACCCTTGATATAGCCGAGCAAATGTTCGAGAAAAATCGTCATCGACTCATCCCACGTCGTGACCCGGCGCGCGATCACATTGTTCGCCTTTGCCAAGTCCGGACGAGTCCCACGAGCGCCGTAAGCCACACCACCCACGCCACTGCGCACGATAGTACCACTCTCGCGCTTGTAGTCCGGGTCCGGCGTGACCGGCTCACGATCCGGAAGCGTCGTGCGGGCCGCGATCGTCTTCCCAGTCGCCGCCTCGTACTTCGCAACCACGTTCGACATGTAGTCGCTCTGGGACAACTCACAATAGCGCTTGCACTCCGATACCTTCCGAACGATACCGAGAAACAACGACGCCAACCGCGAATCATCGAACTTCCACAACTTCCGAATATTGCTCCACACACCCGACCGGCTCGAACTCGTAAGCATGGCCGAGATGTCGTCCACGTAATTCGACAAAAGCTGCGGGATCTTCTCCGTTGAACAGAACTGCACCATCATCGCGAAATCATGCGGCAGACGCTCCCAACCATCGAACAGCAAGGAATTCTGGAACGCGTTGATGAAGTTCGTACCGGCGTTGGTCTTGCCGTAGATGTTCTTCAAGGCCGGGTAGCAGACCTCCCCGGTGCCTCCCATGCTGATGTCAGCCTGCTTCGCCGCGCGAACCGCGGCCTGCCAGTCCTCCGGCATACACTCCACAAGCGCATCATCGAACATCAGGTAGAACTCCTCCGTCACGTAGGACTGCAAGTAAGCAGAATCCAAGTCGATGGTCTCCACGTCCAATCCGAAAATTGCCGCAACAGCGCAAATGAAACGGAACCCAGCCATACTCGACGACGGCGCCCAGAACTCCCCCGGCCGCTTGAAGTGCTTCTCGAGAATGACTTTGCCCGCTTTTGTGATCCGAATGCAGCCCTGCACCACCAAGCGCGCCTTGTCCTTGTGAAGTTCCGGCGTCTCCCAGTGCTTGATGCCGTAGATCATCTTCCCACGATAGATCACCGCGTAGATCGGCACGGACGACCGCGGCACCGGCTTACCGTACGTGGCAAACTCCATGTGACGTCCCACCTCGGCTGCGACCGTCTCGTGGTACTTGGGCCGCTTGAGCTTGGCCTCCTTCAGCGCCATCACCTTCACCACGTGCGCGCTGTGCTCGGCACACTGCTGCAGGAGCTCCGCAGACGGCGTACGTACGTTGGATGCCGGCTCAGCAGGCCGAGCGCACGGCTCACACACACTCGCCGGCGAGGTGGTGTCCGAGGCTTGACACTGCTTCGGCGTCCCGATCTTCTGGCATTGACAAACACAACCGCCTTTGCACATGCTGCACATCAAGTCGAACTGCGTTTCCTCCGTCACCACGAACATGTTCTGACATTGACGTCCGCCAAGTTCTGGAACGTCGTCCGACACTGCACACATGCACGAACACTGCCGCCAGTCAACTCGCGCAGACGAACGCAACGCCGTGGCTTGCATGCCGGCCACGCGATCAGCACCGCGCTGCACACACGTCCACTCCACATCGAGCTCCACCGGCTCGTCCGACTCGTGCTCTGCATCTTGGTCCGCGTGAATGGCGTCTTCGGAATTCGCGTAGTCGAGCAACGACAGAAACGCTTCACTGTGTCGGTCCTCGAACTGTTCCGGCTTCACGCCCAGCAGCTTCGCCAACTTTGCAGTTCGCTGTAGCTTCTCAGGCTTCGGCTTCTTGTCCTTTCCCGACACACGTCGCGTCGCATCATCATCCCACGCTCGCGGATCCTCCTTCGAACGACACGTCACACCTTCCAACATCTTGCAGTGAAACTCCGTGCCTCCGCTGTACTGCTCCGCGATCTCTGCGTCGACCAAACGCCACTTGCCGCACTTTGTGCACTCGATCCACACCGAACCTACCCAATCGCCCGCGAACTCGCCCTCTTCCTCCTCTGGCAAGTGAAGCGTCGTGGGAAACTGGGGCTGGCCGTCTCGCAGCACGAGTTGCACAGTCGTCGTCGGCCGTACGCGATACGGCGCGTGCAAGTCCATCACCGTTGAACCAAGACTGACGTCGAAGTTTGGCCCGAGATAGATCGCGCGCTTCCCCGTGGGCTCGTCTTTCTGCGGCTTGACCTTGTGACCTTCCCGGTACAACACGATCGCACCAAACGGCAGAAAGTCCTTCATCCCAACCTTCGCGTCGCGGAGATGCACCGCATCCTTACCGACCTTCTCAACCTCACCTTTCGCAGCCGCCTCCGCCGCACGCTCGACCTCCATCGCAGACCACAGCGCTGCGTTGTACTCCATGGCATAGTGCCACAGAAACGTCGACGCTGCTTTCTTGCTCTCCGGATCCTCGATGTTGGCAACGCACTGCGCCAACGAGACTCGCGCACCCTGGCTCACCACGTTGATGGCGCTCTCAGCGACCGCGTTGCTCGCGCTGCTGTGACCCTCCGTGGTGGTCAGCGCCACCGCATTCTCGTTGATCTTCGCTTCCGACGATACGATGCCCGGCTCGCGATCCGAGTGCACTCGCTTGATCGGCGCTGCGCCCCACACCAACTCAGCGACCAAAAGCACCTTCATCAGAGTCGCGAACAGAACCGCGGCCGTCTTGCTCACGATCCCCTTGCCCACCGCAATCTTCCGGTGGTCACCTGTGCTCGCGGCAATGAGCGTGCCCTGGGCCGGAGACCCGTCCGTCGTGCGCACAGCGATATCGATCGCGAACCCGCCAACCTCCTGCGACGCGGCTCCGCGCCGCTTCGACCGCGAGTGCATGTTCGCCTCCTGGCACGTTGCGCACGTGCTGTCGTGGTGGTCGTGCTTCCCGTCTCGGTGCGGGTTGTCCGTCTCGTCGCACGGCGGCAGAACCCGTGGCTGGATCCCCGCACGGTTCTTGCGTTCAGCCTTCTGCTGTTTCTGCGTCTTCTTCGCCTTGTGCGCCTCCGCGCACTCCGGCTCGCACGACTCGCGCCCGACGTACCCGCACACCCCGCACACACGCACGTGCGCGGCCTCGCGCTCGTTCAGATCGCTCGACAGGATCTCAGCCGCTCGCATGCACGCGTCTTTCCACTGCTTCTCGACCGCACCATCCGCACGCTCTCCAGCGAACGCAGCCGCACTCTCCACCACGCTGCTCGGCGCTGTGAACGGCTCCCCCAGCGTCTCGCCCTCGGACAGCTCCCAGGTGAAGGAGTCCTCCGCTTCAACGACCTCGCGCACCTCGTCGCCGTCGTCCAGACGGAAGAACTCACACGGGGCGCATGGGTCCGCACGCACGTCAGTGGTCCCGCGTGTCGCAGCATCGGTAGCCGGCGTCGCGCCGACATCGCTCGTCGCGTGCGCACGCTCCTCCGAGGTCACCTTCGCTGGCGTGTTCATGGCGTCCTCGCGTGGCTGTGCCGTCTGGATCGGCGGAGCGTCACACACGTCCACGAAGGGCGTGGTGGCTTCGTCGCCATCCGGCACCGCTGCGAGACGCTTGAACAGGCTGATCACCACGTACACCGGCGGCAGCTCGGCCACGAGCTTCGACAAGGCCGGGGACGCGCCCTTGCTTCCGGCACCGTGCATCGGAGCGTCGACCTCTGCCTTGTACTCGAAAACGCCGTCCAGCCCCTGCACGCGCTCCAGCACGATGAGCTTCCGGTCCGGCGCCCACTGGTCCTTCCCGATGCCCTCGCGCGTACGTGCGACTGAGATGTTCCACGGCACCATGGCGTAGCCCGGCTGCGTATCGAAGCGAACGTGCGTCCAGCCCGCCGTCTGCTGCTTGGAAACCAGCGCGTGCATCCACTTCGGGGTGTAGTCCGCCTCGAAGATCTTGTTGCACACCTTCGGCGTCCTCTGGCTCCCGACTCGCATTCCCATCGAGAAGAGACCAGACCGCTGCTCACCTCGCCGCTTCGCAGACAGCTCCTCGCGCAGCTCGAGACCTACCGACTCGCTCACGACCGGAATCGCACCGCGCACCTCCGTGTGACGATACTTCGCCGCGATCTCACGCAGTGTCGCGAGATCCTTCGGGTCATCGATGTTGTCGAACACCGGCGCGGTCTCACCTTGCGTCCAGATGAACGAGCGCAGATTCTGCTGCGCAGCGACACCGGGCGGAAGCAACTGCGTGCCATCGACCATGAGCTCGCCGTGCTGGTTCTCGCACACGTCCGTCGAAAGCCCGTTCGTGATAGCGACGTCGACCTTGCTCACGCACTGGTCCGCTGCGGTCGCGTTGGCGAACACGTCCGTCGCCCCGGTGTCTACCGTGTAGCCGCGCTCCGCCGAGTTGCCCTCAGCTTCGCGGTCTACGGTCCCCTCCGGGTCGCCCTGCGCATCCTCCGGCGTCGAACTGTCCTTCGCACGCCACGCCATCATCCCGCTCTTCCGCTGCGACTTCGCCTGCGCATTGGCCATCGCCGTCATGCTGCTCACGATATACCGCTGGATGTCGTTCACGGGCTCCGGCAGGCCGAGCTGGACTGACGTCAACTCCACCGGCGCGCTTGCTGGCTGCTGCTCAGACTTCTCCTCCGTCTTCGCTGCTGCCTCCAGCGCCTTCCGACCTGCTGCCTCGTACATCCGCTTCTCCGCTGTCTTCGCCGCGCGCTTCTCCTTCTCCTTCCGCTTCTTCTCTGCGTCCTTCGCAGCCGCGCTGGGGTCTTCCGCCTGCAAATCCGGACAATCCGACTGGTAATGTCCGAATTTCTTGCACTTGAAACACTGCACCTCCGCGAGCGGCACATCACCACGCCTCGGCTCGATCCGCGTACCTTGCTTGCCGGGCTGGTCACCTTGCCTGCGGCCTCCACCTTTGCCTGTCGGCACCTCCTTGACCTTCGGCTTCCCGTCGCGCTTCGCGTAGCACTCTTCCTCGGTGTGTCCGGGCTTCTGGCACCAAGTGCACGGCGGTTTCTCGCCTGCGCCCCCGCTGTTCGCCCGATCCTTCCTCTCGCGCTCACGCTTTGCCCGCTCCTGAGCCCTCGCTGTCTTCAGGTGCTCCGGCTTCGGCAGCTGCTTGCCGCCGCTCTTCTTGTGGTTGCACGCCTCGATGGAGTGCTTGCCCTTCCAGCAGAACGTGCACAACTGATCCGCCTGACCGAGATTCGCCGCCTTGCGAACTGACTGCTCCTGGTCCGTCGGGAACTTCTGGAACACGTCCTCGGCCGTCGCGAGCACGTCGTAGAGCGGCGAGTAGTCCGTGCCGCGCCACCCGCGGTGCTTCACCTTGCTGTACCAGAACTTCCACTCCCAGCGCTCCTGCTCCGGCAACTTCTCAGCGCGCGCCTCCACCGCCGCGAGAAGCGGTACCTTCATCCGATCGAGGTCCGGAAGCGTCACGGACCAGTCGTCGAACACGTCCAGCAGGTTCTCCCAGCGCGTGACCATCTCCGAGACCGTCTCGCCGGATTTCTGCTTTATTTCCAGCAGTTCGTCTTGAATTTCTTTACGCTGGGTGTCGACATCAGCGTAGATGAACGTCAAGAGCGTGAAGATCAGCGCGCTCGCCCACGGATCACGGCCGACCATTGCCTTGGTCTTCTTCACCACGTTGTCAGGCAGGGCCTTCATCAACTCGCGTACGATTTGATTTTCGATCCATTCTTCCCGGACGCGGCGTGTCTCGCTTGTGAGGTCGTCGCGATCGCGCGTCGGCACGAACGTCGCCAGCAGGCCCGAGTCGTCCCGGTCCATCGCAACGCGGCGCCGCTCTCCTCGTCCTTCCCGTCGACTGCGCGTCCCTGCTGTGCTTGCCTCCTCGGACTTCACGCTCCGGCCGTACTCTCCCTCGCGCAGCGTCGGACTGCTCCGCAGCTCCCGCACGTACTTCGCGTGCTGCGTGCGCGCCTTGTCGAACACGTACGTGATGAGGTTCCGCGCGTCGTACGGGTAGCTCTTCTTGAGCTCGTGCGCCAACTCGTCCTCCCACTCGAACGTGTAGTCGAGCTGGGACAGCGGCCGACTGCCGGGTGCACGGTAGGCGGGCAGAGGTCCGCTGAACGCCGCCGGCTTCAGATCACCGAACGCCGCTACGGTTCCTGACTTGCCCTTCTCGAGCTTCTCCAGCATCTTCACGTAGAACTGGTCCTGCGCGCTCCGCTTGGCCCCTCCTGCCGATGCGGGCTCACCCTCGCTGTCCGAATCTGGGCTCGGCGACCGTCGCCGGGCTGCTTTCTGCGAGGCTTCTACCTCCTTCCGAAGCTTAGCCGTCTGGCTCTCCGCTTCTTTCCTGGCAGCATCCAGCCGCGCTTTCTTCGCTGTCGTGTCGCTGCGATCGTGCATGGCGGCGTCCAGCGCTGCCTGCGCTGCTTCCACCTCTTTCTGCGCTTCGCGCTGATTCTCGAGGCGTCGCTCGATCTTTCGCTGATCGTCACTCTGCTCTCGCTTCCACCACTCCGCTTGCTCGGCCTCGCGTCGTCTCCGCTCGAGCTCTTGCATCTGGCGCTCTGCGTCCTCGCGCGTCCTGCGCGTCT
The DNA here is from genome assembly GCA_002684915.1 of Verrucomicrobiales bacterium. Classification (GTDB taxonomy): domain Bacteria; phylum Verrucomicrobiota; class Verrucomicrobiia; order Limisphaerales; family UBA1096; genus UBA1096. Next base: position 864 of record NYWG01000288.1, on the reverse strand, counting down.
GCTCATCTCGCTCAGCAGCCTCCTGCCGCTCCCGCTCGATGATCTGCCGCGCGCGTTGCGCTTCACGCTCCGCCTCCTGCTCTCGCTCTTGCTCCCGACGCTCCGCCGCCTCTTGCGTTCGCGTGGTATCACCCTGCTCGCTCTGCGGCGCGGAATGCAGCAGCCGCGCAGCATCCCGCTCCATCCGGTCGAACGCTGACGCGGGCGCTGACGTTCGCTCCTCGAGCTGCACGATCTTACCGCGCTGCATCTCCATGATCCTGCGCGTCTCCATCAGCTCGACCTCTTGCGCTTTGAACTTGGTCTGCAAGTCGAGGAGCTGGGTCGCGAGGAAGTTCACGGTCAAGCCTTCCGCGGGCGGCACTGCTTCAGGCTCGCTGGCTTGCGCACTCTCCGTGCCGGAGGTGGCATCCGCGGCCCGCGCTGTGGTCATTCCTCGTCGACGTTCCGCCACGCGCTGCGCGATGCTCCCGCCTTCATGGTCACCTGATAGTCTACCGCTACCTACGGCTACCACGCTCGGCCGGGGCGTTGAACCACCAGGCAGAGCACTGCTACGCACATCACGCACGCCCACCGGGGGCGAAGTGGTGGTACCAGTCTCGTCCGGGTTAGGTACTGGGCGATCACTGCCCCGCACGTCGCGCGCACCAAAAGGCGCGGCGGTGTGGTCAGCGTCGTCCGGGTCCATAGCTGTTGGGTCTGATAAACCGCAAAGCCCGCTCAATGCAATAACAAAGCAAAGAAACGAACCAAGCCTCAGATAGCTCAATCAAACACGCGCAAATGACGTTTCACGCGCACGGGTTCAAACCCACATGAGCCTTGATCCAAGTCACACTTTGGTTCAAGGTAAAACACTGT
>NYWG01000287.1 GCA_002684915.1 Verrucomicrobiales bacterium | reverse complement strand
GAAGCCGACAGTGGTGATGAAGAAGACGGTATACAAGCCATGTTGAATGGACCTTCTACCTACAATGCGTTGGAGTTTACATCTCTTCTGAATCAATTGGAAGTACAGGAGAGCATTGAAAGTAAAGGAAGGGGATCCAATCGTGGTGTTCAAATGTTGGAGACAAGTGATGCCGATGGCAACGAACAAATCTACTGGAAAGAAATGATGGACGAAAAGAAGTTTAAAGACATGCAAATGACCAGCGACAAATGGTTTGATCATATACCAAAGGTATACCCGAATGTCGTCTTGGTTATGAAGAACGGTAGAGATCCGACTAAAAATTGGCATGATTGGCAAAACTATCACATTGGCTTCCATAAATTCATCGATGATTTTGAATGCGAAGAAGCAGATCAAGAGACGTTAAAGAGGCGATTGATGACAACAGTAGGAAATAAACTGCTCAAGGCTAGCCAAGATCAATTTGTAGACTCAATCCTTGTTGACGATAGACGTTCAGACAAGCAATCACCGCCAGCGAAGAGACAACGTGTTAGTACACCGCCGCCACGTCTTAATACACCGCCACGTGCAACAAATGAAATTCTATTTAGTGATGATTCAGATTCAGATGATGACGAATGTATGCGTATTCCTCCATCAACAATAGCTGATGTAAAAGCAGATGTCAAGGAAAAGTGGCATAAGATCCAACACATCGCTCAAGATCATTATATATCAACAGCTGGTGAACATTGGCCGGCATCATATGATTATCGTTTTACAACACCACAATTTGATGGGAGGTTTTTGAAAGAGTTTAAAGAGTCTGATATTCATAAAAAAATCATGACGATCATACAAAAGTATAAAAGAGAAGGACGTCATGCTCATTTTTGTTCTAATGCTGTACACGATTATTTAATTGCAGTCATGAAAGATTTAGAGAAGGAATATGTAGAATTAAAACAACGCATTAGTGAATATAAGAAGCGACCATCTTCACCAAAGGATGACGCATTATTAGCACGAAAGCATGCAATAAAAGCTGTTACACCAGTATTGATGAAAGAACCAAACAATGCACCACTGTTTTTAAAGGATTTAAAACACGCGTTCATGCGCGATCCAATGACATTTTGCGCAAACTTGGTCGTTGCACGTGAAGTAGAAGACTTAAGTGATAAAAATTATCTATGGTGGCGCACATGGGTTATAAACAAACAGGTTGAGAATGATCCTCAAACACCTGATAGTTTTAAAGAGGACATGAAAAATGCACAGAACACGAAAGTGTTATGGGAATTGTGTCGCTTGGTCCTTCCCGACACCACATTATGGTACATGCCGATTTCCTTTATCAAAAACTGTTGTTTTAATAAACCGGCACTGTCATCGAAAGTGCTTAGCAATAAATCCCCATTGTTACCATATCATGATGGTCAATTGCCGTTGATAAAATCATTAATAGAACACGGTGGAAGTAGTGTGGTAGATGAGTCGTTTATTGATGCACTAGTCACGTCAGCTGCCCTTAACGGTCCTGAAAACATGTCAAATTTGTTTATATATGTATTCAATACCTTGGATCCGACCTATTTTGAGGAGTGGTGGCTACGTCCAGACATTAAAGAAGGTATACATAATGAAATTGATATATTCAATTATTTAATGGCAACATACCCTCCCACTCCGGGACACAGATTGGTCCGTGGTAATGAAAAATCGATAACATCGTTAGATATTAATAATAAATTGAAACCAGTGGCACGAGAAGTCATTCCATTTCATCATAGCCGTTGGTTAAACTTTATGAATTGGCCAGTCTTTTGGGACGACAAAGAGCAAGTAAAACATTTACGTAATGCTTTGCGCGATGAAATTATGCTACACGGTTGTGAAGAAAACGCAATTAAAGAATTCAGGGAGAACATTATGGCATGTAGATATAAGCTCACCTTCGACAACGTTGACGATTCACATCTTGTATTAGATGCTGAATATAAAAAATACATCGATAATAAATTCACACGATATAATGAAGAAAATGTGGAGCATTACATCGATATATTTCGTGTCATTCGTCATGGTGTTGACATTACAAGATGTACCAAGAAGCAGTTGATCGCGATACAAATGGAAGTCAACGAGTATTATATCACTTTTAATTGGAATCTAGTCAAAAGCGAACCACTACCTCCGCTATCTCCGCTATCCACTGGCAGAGGATCCAATCGCGGTGTTCAAATGCTGGAGACAAGCGATGCAGATGGTAACGAACAAATTGAGATGACGATATTCCTCAACTATAAGAAATACCGGTATAACTTAATTTACAAACAATATCACCGGCCAACGGACATCGAACAAAAATCGTTGTGTGAGTTAGAACACTCTGATGACTTTCAACATTGGGAAAAGTTAGTACAAGTTTTACAAAAGCGTATGAGTGACAAATCTAAGCATGATGACCTAACTTTTGTTGGTTATATTGGAGGCATTTTCGTTTACATTAAAGGATTATGTAAAATATTGAATACATTACCACAATACAAGAAACTAACAAATTATGAAATTAAACAGATTAAATATGCGGTTCTTACGGACAAGGTTAATGAGATAGAAATACATACATGTAAAGATTATTATCCTCCATATACATTATGGGAAGCACAGTATACCGTTGAAGGTAATGAAGATATTATGACAGAGACTTATACGAATATGCCTGCTTCTGTCGCAATAAACTTTGACGACCTTCGCTTTGACTCTCGTGACACTTGGACCGACGACACAGCAGCCAAGGCATCAGAAGAGTACCTTGCGTACCAAAAGACTCGCAAATTATATAGAAAGGCTTATGACAATATTGAAGCGAATAGTAGTGAAACGAAACTCCATGATATATTGGAATATGTCTCAGATGATGATGAAGTACCTAATATTGTTATTGACTACAAGTATGCAATAGATCTCGATCATAAGACAGAAATGGAAAAGTTGTTGAAGGATAATGAGTACCGCGAGGAGTTAAAACAAAAAATGGGCAAGCATGTAGATGCAAACCTACAGTATTGGACATTCGACGAGGAAGTGGTCTTAACACTCATCTTCTGGGAGCAAGTAGAAATTATCTTAGAAATCGTAGAATGTGCTTACGATCAAAAAGATAACAAGTTAATCAAATACAATTTTGATGATTCTGCTGGTGATGAAGAGATGTTTAACAAGGTGCACACTTTACACATTCGACAAATTCTCACAGGTATGTTAATGCAACAAGTGGGATTTACCAAACGAGATGCTACTGAAATCGCCAATATGCATTTGCATAAGAATTTAAATGCAAATTTGCTTTCTGTTCCCTTGAATTGGATTCAACTCATGCATAAATTTTTTTATGCTACAAGAGATGGCATACATTTCCATAGTGGCATATTTGTAGACTATCTAAGCGACCAAACGAAAGCTTTAGTTTTAGACAAGGTATCATATGCAATTGACGTTGATTATAGCGATGATAAATGTATAACCGCATTGACTATTGCAGCAGATGTTTTTATAAAATATATGACAAAAGCACATGCTGATGACCGTAATGAAGCTGATCGTATAAGAAAGGAAAAGGCAAAACTTATTGCTGAAGAGAGGAGAAAAAAAAAGTTACGTGAGGAACTTGAAGCAAAAAAGCAAAAGGCACGTAAGACAGCTGCAAGACGAGCAGAAAAGGCACGTAAATGGGGCGAGACGTTCAAAGACAAGATACGAGAACATGCCCGTGAAACTTACGTTTGTACACCGAATTTGAATCAAGAAGATGTACGCGCACAGCTAAAACAAAAGGAGTTGGAAGAAGAGTGGGCGCAAAGAAAAATTGAAGTTGAAACAAAAATTGCAAATGTGGTGAGAATATTATCTACGAATAAGAAGAAAAAAAGAAAAACAAATAGAGCATAAAATACTAGTTATATATTATAACCTACGTTACGTTTATAAATGAATAATTTTATAAACTGCAGCCTTCTTTGTAATCTTCTTCTTTTTCTTCTTCTGGTGATATTTCTTGAAGTTCGGATGTGTTATCAAATTTTAAATAATTAGAATGACTTGGAGAGGTTGATTGAGGTGCTTTATAAGTACATACACAATAAAGGGCAGTCATTGCTATTAATATTCCTACTATAAAAACAGCATAGGCTATATAAGTGCCAATGGTCATCATCGTTTCATATTCTTTTATTTTATCCGCTTGGAGCGGTATATTTACATCAATGTCATCCATATCTACTATATACATGGGGAGACATAACTTTATATACTTATTATAAATGTCGCGCACACCACCTATCATCATTAATTATTACGTATTCATGCTACTGGCATTATTCTTAATATTCAACAAATTACATCAGGCATTTATCTCAATAAAAACAGCTTAGTATTTATAATTAGTTTAATTATTATGCATAATGCATGCTCTTCATTTCATTTTCCTTTAAATTACCATAACGAACCAATGCACCTTGCGTTGTAACCTTATAACACAACCAGATACTAATTATAAAATTTACCAATGCAAAAACAAATGCTGTTGACCCAAATGAAATCACAAACGTTACATCTTCATCTAAATCTTTCCATGTTATCTTATACTCTGGATCTTGGTTGCAGCATCCATCACATTATCAAGTGGTGCTGGAGCATCTCTACCGGCAATACCATCTCTACCATCCTCACCCGCTTCCCCACGGTCACCTTTTAAACCATCATGCCCATTAAAACCACGAGGACCTCGTTCACCCTTTTGACCGGCTGGGCCCGCTGGACCTACAATGACACTTGTAGCGTTAGCATCACTTGTAGCGTTAGCATCAGGCCTAGGTCCATCATCTCCTTCATAATCGTTTGTAATATTTGTGTTGTTCTCTTGCTTAGTAACATTAATGTCCAAGCCTTCAGTACTATTATTTAATGTTGTTGCACTGACTACCAAGTAGGTACTTAAAAAACAAATCAAAAGACAACGCATCATTATAGCTATAGCTATAGACCTAGCTACACCTATAGATATAATAAATTAATCAAATGCTACATTACGCTTCCTTTTTCTATCATTAAAATAATCATCTTTTAAAGCTTTAAACTCCTTCAATGGATAGCGTCTTACCCATCCACAAATCACACATTTGTATTTTTTATCATTCCAATTCGGCATTGGTCGTAACTGAACGTGACTAGGACAAGACTTGAAATAAGGTTTGATCTGTTGGTAGAGAGTTCTATTAAGTACCATAAGTTGAGGCTCATAGGTAGCAATCTTAAGTAAAATAGCATTTGGTAAGTTATTCATAGTAGTATGTTTATTTTATTCACTGCTTCACCGAACATTTCGTAAATGCATTTCTGTTTCTTTCGCATTATTATTTCCAAAATCTCTAGTCGTTAGTGCTGTAATTGGTAGGTAAGTCATATCTTTTGCTAATTGCGTCAACAAAGCTCCGCCTAGCAATAACAAACCAACAGTGCCTAATAGTATACCTAATTGCAATCCTTCAAAGTCAAGATCATCTCCCATAGAAGGTAACTTATTCAAGCCTAAATCATGATATGTACGGTGTAACATAGACACAGCCAACCAAGTCAAACCTAATTTCGTTGCTGCCCCAAGCAATTGAAAACCATGATCTTTATCGATTAAATCACGGTAAGCTTGATATGTAATGTGTAAGCCTAAATGTACCGCAAACAGTAAATATAATACAGTGTAACCAGCTGCTAGAGTCACCGCATGATGTACCCCTTCTAATTTATCAGCATGGTGTGTAATCAACACAATAATTGGCAATAACACCAATGTACCTGTTGACAACAGGTAGTATTGGCGCATTAAATCAGTACTACGTTCAACCATGTATCCCAAGACTTGAACGCAAATATTACCAAATACAATAAATAAGGCCACATACAAATTGTCACCACCTAAAGTAAATAATATACCTAATTCAAGCAACAATGCTGTGACACCATATTCGACTTGGCGCCGAATCACCTCAAGGTGACGCATGTCCGCTTTCCATGAAGCCTCTGACATGTACCAACCTACAAAACCAATTAAATGACTAAGAGCAGTGATCAACTCGTTAACAGCCAATAAAGTAATGATATCGATGCCTTCAAACGTAGTCTCATGTGTAAGAGTACGCGTTATTTCACAACCAGCATCCCATTTGGAAGCGTTGACTGGGCAAGAACTACCTAAGGTTAATACATCATAACCTAAGGTGGCCTTCATAGGGTCTTTCACATTGGCAGAATCGTCATTTGGCATTAATGTAAATAAGATTACGGAACTAGCTGTGTGTAGTGCAAAAACAAGTAAGTGATTTAAAGCTATAGAGTGCATGATGTAAATAGAGTAAAGAGTTGAAATTCTTAAAACTATAATATGATTACATATATACAACATATATTTTATTTTTACCAATGTAAATCTCTCCCCTTCTCTTGCAGCTTATTATCACTACGAGTAGACACATAATTTGCTCCCGTTGAATTTTGCTCCAACTGACTCCGTAATTGATTCTTATTTATATTTTTCCTAACACCAGTAATAACTTTATCAATCTCTACTACAGCAGTTTCAGATTTTTCACACGCATCTTCATCTAAAGATAAACTAGCTTCACGCTTAAACATTTCCTCGATAGCCACTTGAATACCAGCAGCAGCACCTGTCACTGTCTCAAAATCATCCGTAGATTGGAAAGGATCACCCACACCACGACTTGCAATCCAAAGCCCGAGGTAAAAATAGGACGTAAAGAACGCTAAATATATACCATGGTAATTCAAATTTGCAAATTCATATGGCATTAGAATTGTATAAATTGCCAACGTAATATATAAAAACCAATCAAGCATCGGTGGAGGCGTTGCTGCACCTGTAATTGCACCGTAGTTTGCATAAATATGCTCCCATTTTGCCATCAACACCGTTTCTTGAGCACCATCCAATGCACCACTCTCACGAATCGTATGAATCTCATTACCCAATGCCAACATCAACGCCTCAATTGGACCAATACTCATGTAACGCTTCAATAAACAATACATTTTCTCATTACGCTCATATAACTTCACACTATTTCCTCCACCATCATCTTTTACCTGAACCAAATCAATATTTACACCTTCCGGTCTCATGTTCCATTTAAACATACCCGGCGCCGCCAACAATAAATCACGAATATTCTTCTTTGCTTGAAGAAATCGCTTTGAATCTTTTATCTCAGGATCATCCGCTGACAATGCCACCAAATGTAACGCAAATGCCAATAAATCACCACAAATGCCATTAAATGCTGACACACCACCAGAATGCATGCTCAATGCATGACCCAACTGGAACGAAAGAACAAATGCTAATACAGCACTACTTCCACTAATAAATGTAGAAATGCCATCATCTAAATAATCTGGCCAATCATCAATGTTTAACTTTAACCATGTATACAGTGCCGCCAATCCAGCAGACACAAATAAAATCCACGAACGTCTAAAATCACGTATAACAAAAAATACCATTATAAGAACGTTATTATATCAGTAGGATATATAATAATATATACTAAATAAATTAAAACACAAGTGCAAAAAACAAATGACCTTTCCTTTACCTCTTAGTAATAACTGGAGAGTTTTTGGACTACCCATTGTCAGTGGAGCATTCACCGGCAACGTTGTAATATTCCCCGGTGAATTCAAAAAAAAAACAGACACATTTCAACCCAGACACGTATTTATATTACAAGACAAACAAAAAAGGTTCAACTTTGTTTATTGGAAATATAATATTAAAGAACCGTCCATGTTACCGATTCAAGCATGGGACCTATGTTTCGACAAAAACAAAATTAATACCTATTCCAACAGATATTACCTTACATTACGAGGCAGAAACATTATTATACCTTATATACCAGACACATTACACAAAAGATGGACCAAAAGCACAATTTTAAATCAACCTGATTTGACTTATTCCAATGCTTTATTTAAACATTTAATACAACCACTTTTTCAACAACATGCCAATAGAAACTTAAAACGATCACCTTTTACAGGATGGAAAAAAACGTTAAACTTACAAGAACACTACCTACACACATACAAAGAAATACTCATACAACAGAAAAAAAACACCAAACCTATTGCCATTGATATTTCACAACCATTCGACAAATTAGACAACAAGAAAAAAGAAGCCATTAAAGATGCCTTCAACATCATTAATACCATCTTCCCAAAATTCATCACCAAAATTAATTAACAACAATATGTTTAATTACCGGAACCAAGAATGCACATGTCATAAAAAGAAATTGATCATTATAATTTAAACTCTTTAATATGTACACACATCCACAGAACACAATAAACATATACACCCACCCAAACAAGACTTTATATATTGAAGCAATCGGACTTGGATAAGGTAAACTATCCCAGCTAATATCATAGTCTAACGCCCTTAAAAATACAATACTACTACCATCCTTTTTTATCGCCCAGCATTTCTGACGACATTGAGGACAATACCTTAAATGTTTAAACTCGTAACCATTTTTATATAACCTTAACATATGTAAGGTACACTTACGACATACTATTGTATTACAATATTGGCATGTAGCATAGCTACAACGCTTCTTGTAACAAACGACACATTCAGACATATCATGTATATAAAACTATAGAACATGCCATTATATAGACATGACACTATACATAGATAATGATGTCGCATGGTTCTCCGCTGTTAAAGAAAGTGGTAGATTGTATATCACTCGACCTTTAATATGGTTAAAACCTTACAAAAACATTGCACTCGCATTTGGCAACCAAATATGCTGGCAAGGCAAAATCTGGGTATTTGAACTTAATAAAACAGTACAAACAGAGTTTGGACCCTTAAACATTATTTGTACATTTACGAATCAATTTCCATATTATACCTATCATTTCATACTTACAGGTAAAACAACAACAAGGAAGAAAATTAAAGATACTATAAACGTATCTTAAACATACCTCTAACTTATCCATAGCAAATTAAAAAAACATGTCTCATTTAACATCCATAGCTGACACTGAAGAACAAAAAGAACAAGTACGTACACAAATACAACAAAAACAACAAGTGCTACAACATATCACAAAAATATCAGAAGCAAAGAATACATTGAAACAAGAAGCAGAAAAAACTAGTAAAACAGACATATTACATCGTATAAAGCAAACCATCAACAGTCGTAAAGACGAACCGTGGGCCGTGAGAAATAAATGTCCCAGTTTTGTGACACTAGGCTCAACAGCGGAGACATTAAGCACCCTGTACCCAGTTTGCTCCTTATTTACAGAAAGGCAACAAGATGTACCAGAGCAGGACTGGCATCTACTCAGCATTCCATTCCAGAACCCGAAAACAAAAACAACGGATTATCACAAAACTCTCTGCTGCACAAAAACGATGCAACTCATGGCAAATACGAAAGCACAAGCCATTATGGATCCAAAAGAAAACATCATTCTGAGGATAATGTTGATGCCATTGGACAAACCAGATCAAGAATTCTGGAGGAATATCTTTGCACAATTTCTACAATTAGGCAGCATGTCATACAAGGAAGTACGGAAATTCTCGTCAAAGAAGACAACAGAGGAACAATCATCGCAAAGTTTAGAGGATTCGCTATCAAAATTGAACATATGAAAAAGAAAAAGCATGATGAAACATCAAAATGGAATACAATATCAAAGCTGAAAAATGCTAGACAATATATCAATCCATTATTACTTTCTTTTCGAGAAGACCACTTACATTACAATATCTCTGAATTAGGCACGAAAGACTTCTT
>NYWG01000286.1 GCA_002684915.1 Verrucomicrobiales bacterium | reverse complement strand
TTTTTGCTCTGATCTTGCCAGCTTCCGCCGTGTAAAATACGTGCTGGACCCTCTTTTTTTGGCCAGGCAATACACCATTCCCAAACATTACCTCGCAGATCGTGTATTCCGATTGCATTGGCAGGGAAGTATCCAACAGGGCTTGTCTTTGGGAATGAATCTACTTTAAGTGAAACACCGAAATTACCGGTATTTGTTTCTGGTGGATAATTCCCTGCATTACCAAGGGCTGATACCCATTCACTTGTTGTTGGTAGTCGGTAGCCTTCATTTTCCGATAGTATCCCAGCTTGACGTTCACGTTGAGTCAACCAAGCGCAGAATGCCTGAGCATCTTCCCATCGAATGTTTACTGCGGGATGATTCTGGGAGTTCTGAAACCATGCAGCTTTCCAGACTTTGTTTGTAGCATAAGTGGCATAGTCTTGAACGCGTGTTTCCCAAACACTCAACCAAGTTTTTTTTTCTGAAAAAGGGACAAATTGCATTCCGAGACTATTGACGAAAAATGTGTGATTATTAATTTTATTTATACCTGTTTTTTGCAGAGGAGGGGAGGTGTTTTTAGAGCAACCTGTGGACACAACAAGGATAATCAATATTGCAAGTATCCAAAATTTTCTGAAAATTGAGAGAGTCTTTTTATGCATCCCGATATAAGGCAATTAGTTTTTTAGTTCGCTTTCGAGAGGTTAGAGCCAGAGCGCTTTGACGCATCATCAGCTTAACTTCCGGTCTGCTAATTTTGATGCGATTTTCGTTTTTAAGGATGTTTTCCTGTTGAAGTAGTCTAACTGTTTTGAGTCCAATAACCACGGGAAGCGTGCATGCTCCGCGCATACGAAATTGACTGAATGGCAGCATGTCAATATAGCTGGCAGCAGCTTCAAAATAATCCACAGTTTTCTTTAAGTAGGAAGTGTAAATTGGTTGAAAGCGATCCATGGTTTCCTGTTCAAGAAGATCGGTCGGCTTGAGATTATGTTCGGATAGCACGGTGCCGGGTATATAGCATCGCCCAGCACGCAGATCCTCGGGTAGATCTCGTAGGATATTAATAAGCTGTAGCGCCTTTCCAAAAAGAACTGCATTTTCAAAAAGTTGAGCCTCTTTGGCGGCGTCAACTTCAAACAAATGGTTTAAGGAGATATGTGTCCAGAATTCACCAACACAACCTGCAACTCGATAGGTGTAGTCATCTAGTTCATCTTCTGTGTTTAAAGAGATAATTGTATTTGCATTGGCATATGCAAAGCGCTGTAGATCAAGTGTTTGGCCGCTAATTATTGTGTCAAGTACGCGTCGAATATATTGTTGATCAGTATTAGAGAACTCTTCTAAATAAGATACTGGGATAGATGCTTTTTCGAGTAGTTCAGCTTCTGCGGGGTTATGTTGTAGTTGGGCTAAGTTAGTCAGTTTAGGTAGTGTCTTGCTTCGTTTTTGTATTCGGTCGTTATATTGTTCTAGAGCTTCTAAGCGTTGGCTGGTGGAGCCTTTGATAGAGTCTGCAATGGTATCCGAGATTCGTGCTAGGAGGTACCCAAGACCAATTTGAGATCGCACTTTCGATGGAAGTGCTTTAAGCGTAAGATAAAAGGATCGGGACGTACCCTTGAGGAGCAAATCTATATTCTTTTGCATTAAATTTGCCATGCAGGTGTGAGATTCATCAATTTACCACCTCTTAAACAACTAGCAACCAATAGCAACCAATAAACAATGTTCCAGAACAACAGGCTAAACCAAATCGGTGTCCCCATTGTTGGTTTTGATGTTTTAATATTTTTGCTAAATGGCCGATGGTAGTCGTAAAAATTATCATAGAAGCAATCGTGCCCAAAGTGTAAGCACTTAAATAAAGTGATAGGCTATCCAATCTTGAAATAGTTAACGTTGGCAATAAAATCCAAAGATGTGTTCCGCCTGCTGTGCCGTGCAATAGTCCTATACCTAGCGCAGCATGCGAATGTTGATGATTATTATGTGCTGATTTAGATAAGCTAATATGTGAGTGAATATGTGAGTGACGAATTCCGAAGTGGTTGTGTTCGTGCGAATGAATTTTTTCTTTTAAGCCAGAGTGAAGACCTATAGCTCCAACGAGTATCAATAGCATGCCTACTATATTTTCTGCACTGGCTGATAATTTCTCTACATAAACATTATCCTTTAGCAGCCAAATGATTATTCCTATAAAGATTGCTCCAGATGCGTGTCCAATACCCCATCTTAAACCGAGTTGCCAAGGCTTAGTGTTTTCGCTGCGGGAAGCAAAAGGGGCTAAAGCAGCCAAATGATCTGGACCGGTAAAAACATGAACCAATCCTGCTGCAAATCCAATGAGTAGCAATTCCATGCTGCTTGTAAGGGGACATCCTATAGCATAAGTGCTTCATTCGTGGAAGCGTAAAGGTCTTTTAATGTGCCCCGGTTCCGTTGAAAACTGCTGGTATAGTCCTCACAAGAATTTTTATATCAAGCCATAGAGACCAATTATCGATGTATTCCAAATCTAGTCGTACCCAGTCGGAAAACTCTTTAACTTCATTTCGGCCACTAATTTGCCAAAGACAAGTGAGTCCAGGTTTTACACTAAGGCGTCGACGATGTGATAGATCTTCAAAGCGTTTAGTTTCATCTACTGGTAGTGGCCGTGGGCCGACAAGGCTCATTGAGCCTTGTAAAATATTAATCAACTGTGGTAGCTCATCTAAACTGTATTTCCTAAGGAATTTACCTATGGGAGTGATCCGGGGATCACCGGATACTTTGAACACTGGGCCGCTCATTTCGTTCATCGCTTCTAGTTCATGTTTGCGCTGTTCGGCATTTGTGTTCATTGAACGAAATTTATACATGGTAAAAGGCCGTCCATTGATACCGCTTCGTTTTTGTTTAAACAGAATAGGTCCTTTTGATGTTAATTTTACAGATAGAGCGCAAATGAGAAGTAAAGGGCTTAATCCTAATATCATTGTGAAAGCTCCAATATAATCGATAATTTGTTTAGCTAGACTTTGTAATGATGGAGCAGGTGCAGTTTGAAACACTAATAACGGAACTCCGTAAAAATCGTCAACCGTAGTTCGAGCGATTTGTGTGTTGAAAAAATCGGCGGCTAACCAAACTTCCACGCCTTCGAGTTCACAAGCGTTTATAACCTTCTCGATTAAGTCGAATTTTGTATGACCTGCATTAATGAGAACGACATTAGCAGAATGCTCGTGTAAATTTTTAACAAGCTCATTGATGGGGTCTTGGTTGATATTGAATTCCATCATGACTCGGTAATTTTTGTTTTTTCCATCGCCAATGCGCTTAAGCATTTCCTGGGTTTCTGATTGTGAACCGAGTAGTATTAGGCGTTTTTGTGATTCTAATCGGTTCATTCGTTTGTTTTGGATGAATTGCCAAGTTTCCTCTTTAATCCAAATTACCAGCACGCATATTATTGCAAAAAATAGAATGACTGACCGAGTTAACTGAATTTTTAATACGAAAATCCCTAAAATAATGCCTAGGGTGACGATCATAGTTGCTTTTGCTAATGGCCAGAATATTTGTTTTCTGCTTGTCCAATAGGATTGAGAATAAAATCCTTGAGTGTTCAATGTGATCGGCGCGGTAAACAGCAAAAGTAGACTAATCCAAACATATGGCCGCCCAGATGGTTCTCCCCAAAATGTTGCTATTTCTGGTTCTGCGCCAAACAAATCTACATTCAAAATACTGCGTAGAGCATGAGCCAACCAAAGGCTTAAAGCAAAAAACAGTCCATCGATCAATTTGCTGATATTGTTTTCGATTTGGCGCTGGTTTCTTAACATAAGAACTAAAATGAATTATTTGGGAAAGTGTCTATGTTTTACTCGAAATTGCAATAAGTCAAAAGTGAGTTGTTGAAATGCAAATTGACGCTAAAAGAAACTAGAAGTTCAAATTGTTTGAGCAAGTGCTACCACTCTTCCTCAATCTTTTCGCCGAATAGGCTATTGAGCTCTTCTTTGAGTCGTTCCACAGGTAAACCGATTACGTTTGAAATTGAACCTGAAACTCGTTTTGAAATTAATTCTTTATGTTCCTGAATTGCGTAGCCTCCGGCTTTATCTAGTGGATCGATTTTGTTGAGATATTCGCTGATTTGTTGTGGATTAAGCTGGAGGAAGGTTACGTTAGTAATCACCGACAAGGACTTATTTATTTCTTCATTATGATAAATTAAGCTCACGCCTGTGCTTACTTGATGGGTGCGACCTTGGAGCTTGGATATCATATGGTGTGCGTCTTCCAAGTCTGTAGGTTTGCCAAAAATGTTATCTTCAAGATAAACCATTGTATCGGCTGCGATTACAAGGCATTCGGGATGAAGATCAGCAATGGGCTCCGCCTTGATACGAGCGTTCGCTTCACATAGATCTGGAATAAAATCATAGCCATCAATAATTTCTTCGACATGGCTAGGAACTACTTCAAATTCAATATCCATTGAGGTGAGTAATTCTGAGCGTCTTGGAGATGCTGAGGCGAGTATTACGGGGGGAAGATTGTCCATGTTTATTTTGGCCCACTCAAGGGCAGAAAACTAAATTCTACACGTTTTAATTTCGATCGCAAGCAAGAGCAGCGGCTATAAAGCCTTTAAAAAGTGGATGAGGCATATTGGGTTTGCTTTTGAACTCGGGATGGAACTGGCTAGCTAAATAAAATGAATTTTTGGGCACTTCGACGATTTCGACTAGATTCCCGTCTGGTGATTGACCACTGAAAATTAGACCTGCCTTCTCAAAATCTTCTCGGTAGTTATTATTAAATTCATAACGATGTCTGTGCCTTTCATGAATTTCCTCGGAGCCGTAAAGCTTCGCAGCTAGAGATGCTGGAGTAAGTTTACAAGGTTGTGACCCAAGGCGCATTGTGCCTCCTTTATTAGTGATATTTTGTTGTTCATCCAAAAGGGCTATTACTGGATGAGGTGTTTCAGGGGAAAATTCAACAGAGTGTGCTTCTTCTAAGCTAATAACATTCCGGGCAAATTCAATAGTTGCAATCTGCATGCCTAGACAAAGACCTAGGTAAGGCACATTGTTTTCTCGGGCATATTGAGCGGCAAGTATTTTTCCTTCTATGCCTCGGTCTCCAAATCCGCCGGGTACGAGGATTCCTTGGTAATCTTGGAGAGTTTTTATAGCACCGTTTTGTTCGATTTCTTCGGCTTCAACTCGCTCAATTATGACTTCGCAGTCATTTGCTATACCGCCATGAATCACAGCCTCGTAAACTGATTTATACGCGTCTTGAAGCTCGACGTACTTTCCTACCACTCCTATACGAACTTGGTGCTTAGGTGTGACAAGTTTACGGATGATATCTTGCCAGTAGTCCATATTTGCGGATGGCGTATCGAGCTCTAATTTGCGGCAAATTAAATCATCCAGCCCTTCTTGTTGTAGCATTAGAGGTACTTCGTAAATCGAGTGCTTAACATCGATTTCTTCTATAACCGCATCGTATTGGACGTTACAAAATAGAGAGAGCTTCTGGCGTAATTCTTTATTTAATGGTTTCTCACAGCGACATACTAGAATGTCCGGAGTGATTCCAATTTCTCTTAGTTTGGCGACTCCTTGCTGTGTAGGTTTTGTCTTTAGTTCTCCAGCCGCTTTGATAAAAGGTATGAATGTGACGTGAAGGAAAAGAACATTGTTGGAACCGGCGTTGAGTGCAAATTCTCTAATGGCTTCAACGAATGGCAGCCCTTCTATGTCACCTATAGTTCCACCAATTTCTGTGATTACTATATCGGCGTCACTTCTATCTCCAATTTCTCGAATCCGATTTTGTATTTCATCAGTTACATGAGGGATTACTTGAACTGTTTTTCCAAGGTAATCACCTCGTCTTTCCTTATCCAGAACTCGTTGATAGACTTGTCCACTTGTTAGATTGTTGAATTTTGTTAATTTTGCGTTAGTAAATCTTTCATAGTGCCCAAGGTCGAGGTCAGTTTCGGCTCCGTCATCCAGAACATATACCTCACCATGCTGGAATGGACTCATTGTTCCGGGGTCGACGTTAAGGTAAGGGTCAAACTTTTGTATTGTTACTTTTAAGCCACGGCGTTCCAGCAATGTGCCAATAGCGGCAGCTGTCAGACCTTTGCCCAAGGAACTAATCACACCTCCTGTTACAAAAATATGTTTCACGATTCCGTCTTTAACTGTTCTTTAAGGTTCTTCAAATCTTCTGGAGTGTCAATTCCGATACTATCATGATTAACCACTGCTACTATAATCGACATCCCGTTTTCCAGCGCTCTCAATTGCTCCAGCTTTTCAGCTTTTTCAAGCGAAGAAACAGGGTAGTTGACTAGTCTTAAAAGGGCATCCTTTTGGTATCCGTAAATGCCTATATGCTTTAGAAAAGGGAATGCCGTTAATTCCTTGTCAATGGTGCTGTCTCCCGAGTCGCGCAAATAAGGAATTGGATGCCTAGAAAAGTATAGGGCTTTGTTGGATGAATCGATAACGACTTTAACTGTATTTGGGTTTTTCCAGTTTTCAGTTAGCTTGATTGGTGATGCAGCAGTCGAGATTTCGTTTTTATGAATTAAAGCGGCAACTTTATCGATTACATCTGGATCGATCATTGGTTCGTCTCCTTGTATATTCACTACAGAGTCCAAATTGCATCTCTGAGTTACTTCTGCGATACGATCAGTCCCGCTTTGATGATCAGAATGAGTCATTTCGACTCGGCAGAAGTCTTTTGCTATTTTGGCAATTCTCGGATCATCTGTAGCTACAATTACATCATTTAGCATGTTAGCCAGAAGGCACTTTTCTATTACATGCTGCAGGATTGTCTTGCCTTCTATGTGCTCGAGCAATTTTCCAGGAAAACGCGAGGAAGCGTATCGGGCTGGAATGATTCCTGTAATTGTCATGTTGCTTTGCCCGATACAGAGGGTTGGTGGCTAAATGCCTAATCCAAGCAACACCCATGCGGACAGGGATTGATATACTAGCTGCGAGGGCAGGTCAAAACTTCTCGGTCAAAACTACTATATATTCATAAATTGAGAATAAAATGAAGTTGATCAGTTGCAAAGCAGCTGTTCAACTGTTCGTCAATAGGTCGATGCAGACTGAGTTGGCAAATCTTATGGATATTGGCCCTCTTTCCGAAGAGGATAAGGCGGCCTTGGTTCGGTTATTATCCGATCCAGACCAAGATGTATATCGTTCTATTCGTCTAGTTTTATTGAATTGCGGGATGGATGCTCGATCTAGCTTGCGATTAGGATTGGATAGTGATGACAGGCTAGTGCGGCAGCGTTCTTGGAAGCTGATCAGTTTTTTGGACCGTAAGTCGGCTGATGTTGATTTTATTTCATTTTGTAAACGTGGAGGTGAAAATCTTAATCTTGAAAAGGGTGTCTGGTCGCTCGTGAAAACTACATTTCCGCATATCAATCAAGAATCTTATCAAAAGATTTTAGAAGGGTATGCCGATAGGGTAAGAAAGTACTGTGATCCGCAACAAAGTTTTCCAGCAACTCTTATGGCTATAAACCGAGTTTTTTTTAATGAGGAAGGATTTCACGGAGATAAAAAAAACTATTACGATCCACAAAATAGTTATCTCAACCGAGTAATTGACCGGAAATTCGGCAATCCAATCAGTTTATGTCTTTTATATCTTTTTATTGCTAAAAGATTAAGTCTTCCTTTGGTGGGGGTGGCGATGCCTGGACATTTTATACTTCGACTTCAATCTTCAACATTCAATATTTTTGTGGATCCATTCAACATGGGTAATTTTCTTACACAAAGCCAGTGTGAAGATAGGCTTAAACGTTGCGGCTTCGGATTTGAAAGCGAGTTTCTTTTTCCGGTAAGCCCTAGGCGGATACTTTTACGAATTTGTTCGAATTTGCATCAAATTTACCAGAAGGCAAAGCGTTTTGATGAACGAGATCGTATTCAGAAATATCTCATTAACCTTGCAAATTAATAACCATATGTCGGTTTAAAATAGTTGAGCAATGTGTAAGGCTTTATTTATAAATGTACGTAATTATTCGTGTTATTATATTGACGGTTTTTTGATGGAATAATCTAATCACCTTTTGATTTTATTGTTTTAGAATCCTTTATGAATTATCCCCGTTTTTTAACTTCGTATTTTTCCATTGGCTGTATGGTCATTACGGCGTTTTGTTCGTTCTTTAGTATTTCTTCAATTTTACCTATTTGTAATGTTGTTGCCTCTCCAAAGGATTCAGCGCCTGATACACTGCCAGAGATAATTAGCATATACTTTGATGGTGCTGAAGTTGTGGTTACTGTAAGTGTGCCTAAAGAAATAAAGAAGGTAACCCTTGAAGGTCGTCCGCGATTGGAAAGTGGGAACTGGGCTCCTAGGGCAATCAAGAGAGTAGATGGAACCGGAGGTCAATTGGTCTTTCGTCTGGCGAGCTCTAAACTGAATGAGATACTTCGTGTTCGGGGCGATACTAAGGAGATTTTGCCAGCATTATTTTATAAGGGTACAACCAAATTTAATGAGCAGTTGGATAATAATGAAGATCTAAGGTTGAATGAAGATGGAGGCTCGCCACTTCCCGAGGGTGGAAATATTTTTGAGTCTACAGATAAAGTGGGTGATGCCGGTGATAATCAGTCACGAGACGTTGTGGAATCGGATATATGGAGTATTCATAATAATAAGCTTTATTTCTTTAACCGTCTTCGAGGTTTGCAGGTGATAGACTTGAAGGATAAGTCCTCCCCTGTTCTTCGAGGTGCATTGTCAATGCCTGCAGCTGGTGAGCAAATGTATATGTTGGGAGATAATCATATTATTCTGTTGGCTCGGGATGGCTGCAACTGGTGGAATAATAACGCCGAAAGTCAGGTCATTATTGTGGATGTTAGTAATGATACGCCATTTATAGTCGGTAGTATGCCAGTTAAGGGATACATTAGAGAAAGTCGTTTGGTGGGAACTGCTCTATACATTGCTTCGCAGGTCTATCGTCAAAAAGAGGTTCATCATGATGATGGAACTTTATCTATGCAATGGGAACATGGTACGCAGATATCGTCATTTGATCTAAAGAACCCAGCCCAGTCTGTTACTAAAGATTCCCTTTTTTATTCTGGTTATAACAATGATATATATGCAACTGACAAGTTTCTCTTCATATCGACTTCTGTCTTAGGTAATTATTATAAAACAGATTTACGTTGTATTGATATTTCTGCGCCTGATGGAGCTATGAAAGAGAGAGCCGCCATTCGTACTTCTGGCCGTGTGGCGGATAAGTTTAAGATGCGATTGGAAGATGACACTCTGACAGTGATTTCTGAGACGTTTAATCGTAATCAAGCGGATAACCGTGCACGATGGGAGACAGTCCTTGAGACTTTTAGCTTGGTTACCTCATCCAAGCCTGAGCGTCTAGGCGAGCTCAGTTTGGCGAAAGGCGAAAGGTTGTTTGCTACTAGGTTCGATGCGGATCGTGTTTACATCGTGACTTACGAACAGATTGATCCGCTCTGGATTGTGGATATTTCTGATCCCAGGAATCCGGAGGTTAAGGGTGAATTGAAGGTGCCAGGTTGGTCGACTTATATTCAGCCGTTGGGCGATCGTTTGGTATCTATTGGTATAGATGACACTGACAATAAACGGCGGGTTGCTGTCTCATTATTTGATGTCAGTGACGTTACTAGTCCTAAATTATTTGATAAGGTTACTATGGGCGATAGTTGGTCGTGGAGTGAGGCACAGTATGACGAAAAGGCATTTACAGTGCTTCCTCATGCGGGATTGATACTTGTGCCATATCAAGGGTATGAATCTGGAGGTTACTCAAAAAAGGTACAGATCATAGACTTAGGTCAGAAGACGTTAAAAAAACGTGGAGTTATTGAACATGCACTGCAGCCGCGTCGTGCCACAGAATATCAGGACTTTATTATGTCGATTTCTGGACAGGAGTTACTTTCGGTCGATGCTTCTGATCGAGATAAGCCTGTGGTGACAGGGAAGCTTGAGTTGGCTCGAGTTGTAGATCAGATAATTCCTGTTGGGGATTATCTGTTGCAATTAGCTCGAGGAGCTAATTGGTATTACGGCGAACAACGAGGCCCTTCGTTGAGTGTAGTGTCTAAGTCAGATATCGATGTCTCATTGAGTGATTTTACTCTAAACAAAAAGGTTTATCTTTCTGGAGCATCAGTTCGTAATGATAGATTGTATTTGCTTCAAACTAAGGCGTATCAAGATGTTAATAATGAGTCTTCATCGCAAAAGGGTAATGAAGAAAAGGATTCCCACTCGAATCTTTTTCTGACGGTATTGGATTTATCTGAATTACCGAAACTTTCAATTATTAGCGAGGTATCTTTGACTGATAAAAAAATGGGATGGAATAATCAATTCAAGGCCAATTGGCCTCATGATGGTAAGTTGCTTTGGTCAAACAAGGGTGGATATCGTAACTGGGGTTGGTTAGATCCCCAAATCGATGACATTGGAATGAGCGATATCTGGTGGCCAGGTTATAGAGGAGGAGCTGGGCAATTAATTTGTTTTGATGTTAGTGTTCCTTCTAAGCCAGTGTTGGCTTCAAATATAAATCTTTCTATCAAGGAGAATGATAAACAAGATGAAAATAATACACTGACATGGCATTATCTCAATCGCTGGAACTTTAGTGAAGCCGTTCTCAGTGAATCCGGGCTTGTGTATCTAAGCAGTCAGCATAGTGAATATCTTGAGCAAAAGGATTCTAATGGTAGCAGTGATGGTGAAGAGGAGATTCCTGATGATGGAGAAGAAAAACCAGAACCAGAGCCTAAGCCTCGTGGTTATTGGATAACTCGCTATGAGCTACATGTTGTGGATTATACTGATCCATTAGATCCCGTTGTACGTGATGCGGTGGCGATTCCGGGCTCATTGATTGGGACATCTCACGACGGAGCTCTGATTTATACATATGGGACACATTGGACAGAGGATCGAAAATGGGACGGCGATTGGTTTGATGCTATTTCATACGATGGACTGGAAGTTCATTTGGTTGATTCAATTGAACAGCCCAACTCTTGGCCAAGGTCGCATGCTTTGACCAAGGATGGTACATTATTCTTAGCATTTACAGAGAGGGTTAAAGTTTTAAATCAGGAAGGTGGTGTTGCTGAATACGAAAACCATCCATACTTGCAGTCTTTTGCTTTAGATGAGGTGGGTAAGTTCGCCATGCTTGATGAAATTCAGCCAAAGTATGAGATTCAGCAGCTGGCAGATATAGGGGAAATGATTTTAGGTATTGATAATCAGCGTGATATTTATCTGTTTCATACTTCTGAATCTTCTTCAATTCGCATTTCAGAAAAAGGCAGCGTGGGAGGTTGCTTATGGTTTAATCTTAATGCTGTTGCAAGTGACTCTGAAGCTGGTATTTGGCTTCCGCTCGGTCAATATGGTGCTTCCCTAATAGACTTAGAAGATTGACTTATTTTGCTAAAAATTGGTTAAAGTTTTGGCCAAATAGTCCATCTATGTCTCTCTGAATTTCCCTTTTGCTTGGCTTCCAACCAGTAGCAGCCAGATTAAGGTATTTTTCTGTTAAAACTTTGGTGATGGTATCGCGCGAGTGGTCCCATTTATAGATAATCTGGTCAAGTACTCGTGCGTCCGAATGTTGAACTGTGAAACTCATTCCTATCAAATCAAGTCTCATTCGAGTCATGTCTTCGATTACACTAGGAATATTGGTAAACCACCAGCAGCCAAAGACATGAAGATTACGGAATTTCCGTGCTACAACGCACAATTCGTGTTGGCTTTCCTTAGAAAGCAAAGTACATAAAAATTTATTATTAGGATTATTTGAACAGAGGTTTTCGAGGCTTATAAGGCTTGGCTTTCCAAGGCCATCACCGGCTAATTTCATTGCCGGATTTACTCCACGTTTCACGCCAATCATTAGTGCGAATGCAAGTCCACTTTCACGGCAAAATGGAAGAATTGCTTCGTCGATCAGTTTTGAGCATTGATTATTTGCAGGATATTCAAAGGTTGGAGGCAGAGATACCATAACGTAAACCGCGTCCATTTGATCGGTCCAATCTCTTAGGAATCGCTGCACCTCTTCCATTGTTTTCCCGGAGAGATCGTGTTGTACTTCATAGCCTGATTCAATTAGTTGAGGAATAATACTATCCCATTCTAGAAGAAGTGGGTCTATGCGAAGTGCTGATGTAAATCTTTCATCTCGTTCAAACCCAGATATCCATCTTGAAGTCTCTAATTCATCGAAAGGCGAATTGGTCATGCAAATTTTGCTGACCTTGGCCAATTCCATACAACGAGTAATATACTCACTTGGATTCTGCTCTTTAAACCATTTTCGAATTCTTGGCAGATCGCGTTGGTTGGTATCTAGACCTAGTCGGTTTAGTACAGTTAATACACCACGACATGCTTCTGATAAAGGCGAGTTATCAATGAATAGGGAGTCCCATATCATCTGAGCCTGATTCTCTTTGGTTAATTTCCAGAAATCATTAAAGTTAATTTCGAAGTGACGGAATGCCTCGGCAACAAGGTAATGATATACCAATTGATCATCTATGCCCCATAGTAATAGTTCACCGAATGCTGGATCGTATAAGTGTGTGTGAATGTCGTAGACGTTTGTCTCTAGAACAGAACGGCTTACCGTAGCGGTGATCTCGTCCCGCTTGGATAAAGAAATGTCGAGGCTCATTTTTTAAACGTCGCAGATTCGAACTCCTTGTTCGAGTGAAGCGAGTTTGTCGTCGCGCTTAGGAATAAACTCTTGGCCGACATGGCCTTTGTAACCTGTATCGAGAATCGCTCGCATAATTGCGGGATAGAAAAGCTCTTGGGTTTCATCGATTTCATTTCTGCCAGGATTTCCTCCGGTATGATAGTGGAAAAGATACTTGTGGTTATCTCGAATAGTCCTAATGACGTCTCCTTCCATGATTTGCATATGATAAATGTCGTAAAGCAAACCAAATCTTTCCGATTCAATCGTTTTACATAATTCAACTCCCCAGTTTGTATGGTCACACATATAGTCCTTATGGTTTACCTTACTATTGAGCAACTCCATGACTATATTAACTTTGTGTTTCTCAGCTATAGCTAAAATTTTCTTTAAGCCGATAGAACAATTTTTAAGACCGGTTTCATCATCCATGCCGGCGCGGTTTCCTGAGAAGCAAATTAGGTTTTTGAGGCCAGCATTAGAAACTTCTTTTATGCGTTTTTCATAAATCTCAACCAATGTATCGTGATGTTCGAGTCGGTTGAATGCTCGTGAAATTCCTCCCACACGGGTTTTGTTGTCCTTAAGAGTGCCAGTTGGAAAGCTAACAATCGCACAGCTAAGCTTGTGTTTTCGAATTGTTGGAAAATCAGGTGGATCAAGAAGTTCGACTGACTCCATTCCGAGGTCGGCCGCTTTTTTCGCAAGTTTTTCCAAACCAATGCTACCGTAGCACCACTTGCAAACCGAATGGCGAATATTGCCCTTCAGATCACCTGTTTTTTCAGCCGATCTTACTAGTGGTTTAGAGTTTAGTGAGATTCCAACGGCAGCTGTGCTGCCCGCGAAAGATTTGAGTGCCGTGCGGCGAGACAATTTTTTGTTCATACAAGAAAAATGGGAGCTCAATAAATGTCAAATTGACGGATACGTCAACTGTCCGGTTAATCTGAAAATTATTTTTTCGACTGCTAACTAATTATGGGCTTGGTTGAGAAACTTTGCCGTATGGTTTCCAAAGTCGACTGTTACCTTTTTGATAACCATATTTTAGGAATTTTTGTTTGGTCCATGGTTCAACTCGAGCATCTCCCATCAGTATCATTCCGAGTCCTGCAACTTCTCTTCGGTTTCCTTGTCCATTAACTCCCCAGCCGTCTCCCTTTCCTTTATGTCGCGTGGCTAGAACATCCCAAGTGTTGGGCCACATATGACCGTCGTTAAGTGGCGCATCCTGAGCCTCTTCCATGAAAGTGAATGATTTGTCTGGTTCGACCCAGCTAGAGAATTTTGCATTGTAAGCTCTTGGATTACGATCATCCATTCCCGGTCCGCTAATTGCATAACTAAAGTCTTTGTTTACGGCCCCGTCAAATTTCCATTGGCCTGGCCGCTTGAAGGCTATCTTGTCTGTCGGGCAAAGATAGACATCTTGATTTTTCAGATAAGGATAAAGTGTGCCAGTAGTAATATCTTGCCCCCTCCGATAACGTTGGCCATTAGGTTTCTTGCCATCAATCACATTTTGGGTGGACTTATTTTTACCTACTAGCCATTCATGCATATGGGGTAAACGGTCATCATTATCATCGGTATAATATATCATTGATAAACCAAATTGTTTTAGGTTGTTTGAGCAAGCCGTTTGACGTGCTTTTTCTTTAGCTTTTCCTAATGCGGGTAATAACATGCCGGCAAGTATAGCTATAATTGCTATTACAACCAGTAACTCAATTAACGTAAAACCAGAAATAACTCTTGAGTGTTTCATTTTATGGACGAGATATTTTGCAAATCTATTCACACCAAAATCTGGTGTCAACCCTGACAACTCTTATTAATAAAGAACAAAAGCGGTCCGTTCTTTCCACCATTGGAAATCTTTTTTACCATCTGCGTCTAGTGGGCGTGTTCCCCATCTGTATTTTACTGGTATTTTAGTGGTTGGGCTAAGCCATTTCTTTATTTCAGAATGTCCGTCTGCAAACGCAAATGAACAGCCCCCTCCATGATTCGAGCCAGGCGTGTCACCCCATTGATTGCTATTTGGCCCATTGATGAAATAGCCGTCATTGATGCTGTCGGGGTGCTCATCAAGGGTAACCCATGTATTGCTTGGATTTGGTACATCGGTTGTTTTCATGAATTGTTTGTATGATTGTAACAAAGCATTTCGGCCGAATCTTGTTGGGTCACTTTGGTTTGCGGAGTTAAACCTGCCAAAGAATGCATTCATCACGTTGCTTCGAAGTCGTTGGTTAAATCCTGCACGCGATTGGTTAACGCTGAGGTAATTGTCTGCTGGGCATCGATAAATATTGAATGCTGAAGCGGTGTATTTTGCTAAAATACCATTTTTGACCCAATCACGATTGGTGACGCTTTGATCTGCAATGCTGCTTCCTGACCCCCAAGTCATGACGTTGTTTACCCAGTTGTCAAATTTTTTAGTAGATATGGAATTGAGAGTTTCGCTAACTCCAAAGTTGTTACATACACGCTCATCGAAATCTCCTGAGTATAGTTGCCATGCCTGCATTAGTTGACGGCAATTGTTAAGGCAGGAAATTCCTTGGCCCTTTGATTTAGCCTTGGCCAATGCAGGTAATAATAGGCCGGCAAGGATTGCGATAATCGCAATGACAACCAGTAGTTCAATTAGTGTAAAGCCGGATTTAGATCTTACGTTTTTCATGGTTATGGGATTGTTTAACAAAAGATTTTATTAGGAAAAGCCAGTGTCATCTTAGTGCCTTATGATTGTCAAATCTTTGAGCTTTCCTTTAAGAATTTGCCTTTTGGCCGGCAACTCCGGCTTGGCAGCAAGAGGCGCCTCTGTTTTACTAACAGGACATAGATGCATCGCCTTTGGATTTCTTTATTTTTGTTCGTCTTGGTTGCCAATTCAGATATTTTATTATCAGCTGAATCGGCGAATAATGGTGATTCAGTATGGGAGATTGAGTCTCTTGAGCCTGGGAATTTCGATTATAATTTAAACCAGGGCAAGGTCATCTTGAATGACCGTTTTCGTATTACTTTCAAAGAGCAGGGTGAGAGTGTCTTTGTGATTGCTGATAAGGGGCAATTAGACCAATCCACTGGTGAGATTTTTGCTGAAGGTAATGTGACTTTGCAGAGCGAAGATAGGGTATTCACTTCTGATAAGCTTTATTACAACTTTCAGACTCGATCGATGCAAACGGATAATTTCCGAGCTGGTCAGGCTCCTTTTTTTGTAGAGGGAATCAATATAAAAGGGGATGCAAATAACAATGAGTATTCAGCGCAAGAAGTGTTGCTTACTTCCGATGACCGATCGGATCCTTTGATTAAGTTGAGGACTCGGAGTTTAAGTATTAGCCCTGGTAAATATTTGGAGGCTAAAGGGGCAACTTTTTATGCAGGTAATGTGCCGATTTTTTATTTTCCATATTTCAGGCGCCGACTTGATCAACCTCAAAACCAATGGAGTCTTACCCCAGGCTATCGCAGTCGGTATGGAATGTTTTTTGAGGGGTCATACAACTGGAACTTGAGCGATCGATTAAGCGGGGCAGCCCATTTGGATTATCGTTCACTGCGTGGATTAGCAGGCGGGCTAGATGTTGATTACGATCTCGGTCTTTTGGGCCAAGGCGATGCATCAGTTTACATTTTGAATGATCGCGATCCTCAGTCAGGAGCTCGGAGTCGGTCTGGTAGTACTGAATTTACCGATCGTACAGATCGCCATAGATTAAATATTTACCACTCTGTCAATATTGAGACTAACTTTACTGCTAAACTATTGTTGCAAGATCAGAGTGATGAATTCATGAATCGAGATTTTTTTGAGAGTGACTTTCGCCGTGATCCGCAGCCTCAATCTCATATTGAGGTTGCGAAACATTGGCAAAATTTCAGCATTAGCCTTTTAGCCCAACCACAGGTGGATGACTTTTATCAGACAATTGAACGGTTGCCAGAATTGCGATTAACAGGTTTGCGCCAGCGTCTTGGCGAGACGCCAATATTCTACGAAAGTGAAACCTCTATCGGTTATTTTGAGTTTAGCCCGGTTGTTGATCATTCAGATTTGAGTGGGTATGAAGCTTTTCGAGGGGATACTCATCAGCAGTTATTACTACCTCGTAATTATTTTAATTGGCTTAATGTGGTTCCTTATGCAGGATTCAGGTTCAGTCATTATAGCTCTCGATCGAGTCATGATTCAGATTTTGGCCAAATGAATGATCTCGATCGATCTGTTTTCAACACTGGCGTTGAGTTTTCTTTCAAAGCATCTAATACATGGCCCGATGCCAAACTATCATTCTTGGATGTCGATGGATTGAGGCATGTTATGCAACCGATGGCTAATTATGTTTTTGTGCCTGATCCAAATAAGCGGCCATGGGAGATTCCGCAGTTTGACCGTGAACTTCACTCGCTACGTTTGCGGCCAATAGATTTTCCTGATTATAATTCGATTGATACAATTGACTCTAGAAATGTTCTTCGCATCGGAGTTAGGAATAGGCTTCAAACTAAACGTTTTGGTTTGGTGGATGATGTTTTAAATTGGGAGCTATTTACCGATTGGCGATTGGAGACTGGTATATATGAGGATCGTTTCAACGATATATACTCTAATCTGGAAGTTAAGCCTCGTTCGTGGCTGCTTTTAGGATCAGAGTTGCGTTACGATCCCAACAATAGATTACTCAACGAGTCAAATCATACGATTTCCTTATTGCCGAATAATAAATGGAGTCTAACTTTAGGTCATCGCTATTTACGCGACTGGGCACAGGAAGAGTTGAAAGTTCGATATCCCTATGATCCGTTTTTTGAGAATGTCCTCGGTGAGGATTGGCGCTGGGGTAACAATCTACTCTATACTCGTTTGTACTACCGTATCAATGAGGAGTGGGGATTTCGTATGATACATCAGTTCGAGGCAAGCGATGGTACAATGGAGGAACAGAGCTATAGTCTTTATAGAGATTTTTCGAGTGTAACCTCGGCACTTAGATTCCGTCTGCGTGATCATCGTGCTGGGAAAAATGACTTTAGTGTGAGTTTGCTTTTTTCCCTTAAAGCAATTCCGAGAATTAGTTTGGGTGATGATAGTAACCGTCTTGAAACTCAGCTCTATCGTTAAGGAGAGAGTTGCGTATGCCTTTAATTTTTCCTG
>NYWG01000285.1 GCA_002684915.1 Verrucomicrobiales bacterium | reverse complement strand
TCGGTGTATTTATCCTCTATGAACTGAACCAAACGCTGGTACCGAAATCGCTGCTCTCCAAAATAAATCACAAACAGGGCCAATACCATATTTACGATGATGCTTAACACCAAATAGCCCTCCCCTTCGCATATCTCCGCGACGTACGTAAAGCTGTTTACGTTGAAAAAATTATTATTCGTGGCAGTGCAACTCATTTTGCCACACCTACGACTGTAGTATATACTAACTATACACTCAAAACGTACAGCAAGCAAGCTCCCATGTACTATATCATTGATCTTGAAACTCCGATCATGAAGGCGGGCTTTAAACGCGCTGACGTTCTCATCCTCAGCATCGGGTGCATCTCACTATTTGATGATAGGCAATACCATACCTTTGTGCGCGTGAAGGAAGCAGAGTTTGAACAGAAAACAAAACCTGCTCCTACGAATAAAATCATATCACGCATCAAGTACGATGCGTCCACTGCACTTCCTGTAAAGGAGGCATTGCAACAACTATTTGAGTTTACAGGCAACACTCCTCTATTTATTGCCCATAACGGCAACTCGTTTGACTTTAAAATAATAGATGGTGCCATTGAGGCATGTGCCCTAGATTACCAATTCACGGCATTGGATAGCTACCATTACATCACGAAAAAAGTGTTTGCCTTACCATCGTACAAATTGAGCAATGTCTATTACTCCATATGTAAAAACCACAAAAAGCTTAAATTTCATCGTGCAATCGATGACTGTGTTGCGCTCAAAGCCATCGTAATTGAATGTGGAAAAACATATATACAGCAAAATCTTACCTATGCATACAGGGCATTGTATCAGCAAATCAATCAATCCTACGGGACCTCCTTCACCATGGGCATGACGGTGTGCAAGGAAAGTAGGAAACGGATAGAGGAAGCGCTCCTACGGATTGAGATATGTAATCCGATCATGCAGATTATCATGTCCTATTGTATAAAGGAGTGGTCAAGAAAAGGGCACTAGTGCTCTAATTTTATATATTAATATACGCTTTTCCTTTTATTATTTATCCTTATGTATCTGAATTTTTACGCTTCTCACCCACTTTATATTTATGGTCATCACGTGTCAAATACTCGGACCACCGCTGTTGGAGTCGCTCGTAACGCTCTCTCATTGCTTTGTCGTGTCTAGCATTAGCGGTTTCCTGCCTTAGGGTTGCAACAAACCCTGCTTTCGATTTTTGTACAATCTCCACTGGTTCCATATTTTTAAAACACTTTGCTTTCGTATCAAATGTAAATTGAATATATAGACGACTTCACCGAAACGCAAGACGTAGTACTTCCTCTGTCCCAACGGAACAAAACATACTTTCCCTTGTTTAATATACATTGGAAACAATACCGACAAATTAAACGGTTCAATCACGTCATACGTAGGCATATACAAGCCATTGCTAGGGTTGATACTTTCGTAATATTGACTCCTTAAATATTGAATTTTTTCATCATCCGTAAAGGTCGGGGAGTCATACCACTTCTCCTGTGCACAGATCCCCACCTCCCCATCTGTAAACAATACTGCTTTTCCGCATAAAAAACGACAAGCCTCTTCCTTGTAAGCCAAAAAATTATAACCTTCCAACGATTCCTCGTAGAGACACGACCATTCCCTACCTTCATATACCAGCAACGTGGCTTCCTCAATCTTACTTATATTACAAAATCGGAAATACAACCGAGAGGCCACATTAATATTTACCATACTGTCTAAGTATTGTTTTCGTAACTTAGGCGGTACATATTCACGCATAGTCAAATTTTTAAAACACTTAAGTGTTATGGGCGGTAGATTATTCACACCTTGTTGTGATACCAGGGACACCTCACCTTATCATGGGAGCAATATCAAGGAGTACCCCGTAGCACCCAGTTTTGGACAACAATCCGACCGAAACCAATTATCCAACGCAATCTTTTATGGATCTACCCTACATAGAAAAATGCGACTACAACGACGGCGGAGGCGAAGGAAAAAACGTATAAAGCGAAGCGAACGATAGAGCTAACGCACGACATGCCACGCCACGCCAGAGGCACCTATTACAGGAGACGTAGAAGGGGCCGTAAAGTCAATGTACCATGGACCATTACCTACGGAGACACCAAAGACGAAAGAGCAGAGAACATGGTCAATGGAACAGTACCCAACACAGTCATACGCAGGAATTATCCACCCCTATCAAATCAACCAATAGAGTTTGACTTTATCACATACACAAGACGCCGAGGCCTAAGACAGAGAATTGACTCCGACACAGGCCTTTTCAATGACGTTCAACATCGATACGTAGAATTTATACCAGAGAATGAAAGAAACCGAACATATGTATACGTAAGAAGTCAACGATACGGGGAAATCGTATCTGGTCCGCGAAGCACAAGATCAAACCCAATAGACACTGGAATACGTGATGGATCCATATTAAAAACCGTTTATGTCGTCACCTTCAACAACACCATTGAAACAGGAATACCCATCAACTGCTCTTGTCCATCCGAAGCAAACTCATGCAAACACATGATTGCGGCAAGGACCCTATACACTGGTGTTGTAGGTCAAAACATGCTTCCCTTACCAAACTTAAATCTCCAGTTTTCTGCCGTTTTAAAGTTTTAAGTGTTACGAATGTTAAAAGCCTGCGCCATACGTAACGTCAAGTATTCCGACCTATGGGAAACCCCAGACACCTTATGGAACAGCGTCCTGCCAAAGCTATACACAAAACCCATCAGAATATGGGAACCCTTTGTCGGAGTCACCAATCGCTCTACTAAAATATTCAAGGAATTAGGACACGACGTGATAGAAACCACAGACGATTTCTTTACACTGACATGGCCAGAGACTGCCGACGTGTTAATCAGTAATCCACCGTTCAGTAGGAAGTTTGAGGTCCTAGAAAAATTGATACAACTTCAGGAATCCAAGACGCACCCTTTCATGATCCTCCTGCCGTCTTGGGTGTTTGCCAGTGCAACAGTGAGAACAATGGTTAAAAAATATAAAATCGATTTGCAAATAGTGGTGCCTTCAATGAGAGTCCACTACTACCATCCAGAGACACATCAACAAGTTAGGAAAACAGCGTTCGATAGCGTATTTGTAGGGTATGGGTTGCCAGTAAAACATGCTTTAACTTATTTATAGTTTTTAAGTTTTTACTCTACTCGATTAATCCTTCTTCTTACGAGGGCGTAAGCTTCCACGACCAATGCTCGGTACGAATGGTTTAGCGATATCTGATGGTGTAAAATTAAAGACACTCCTACCAACGATCACGGTAAAGGATTCGTTTTTTACAACCGCGATCCTCGGATCATGCTCTGGACAATTCGCAGATAACTTTGCAGTAAAAGCATCTTGTTCTACCGTTGTACCTCCTGTGGATCCCGCGTCCATAACATAAACACGATTCTTCACACGATCAATTAACACAAAGCAGTGCAATCTATTCATCTTCATATCTTTTGATACACAAACAGAAGCATCTCCAAGACATTTATTCTGACGTCCAATGCTAATAATCGAAACACGTGATTTCCCCTTTCCACATAATAAAGCCGATGTCTTCGGCATAGGAAATACTTCATCACCTTCTCCTTGCACCATTTGCGAGTAATTTCTTTGGAAATCCCTACACAGTGGAAGTTGGAATCCAGCAACATCTTGAACCTCAAACGACGTTTCCATCATAAAGCTACAAATATTGAAAAGGGTGTCATCGATATTGCGACGGCTCTCGCGTGCCATGTTACTCTTATATTTACCTTGTAAATCGTAGCGCTTCTTTTTTGCACCAAAAGGTCTCACTACACGGTTTCCTTTTTTTGGTACTGCTGCATGCTGTGTAGGTTTCTTATCTGGAGTCTTTACCATTTTTGTTTTTGTTTTTGTTTTTGTGTGCACTAGTGCCGTTTGTTTTTCTTTTTCTCTTTCTTTTTGTTTTGTTTTCTTTCTATATTATATATTCTGTGTGTGTGTATCAGCTCGCTACGCTAGATGTATATATTTCTATGTTAGCTCGCTACGCTATGTTTAGTGCCCCGTTTATGCCATAACGCATTTAAGGCCACAATGCTGTGTCTATTCTAATTAATAGTAAGAATATATGGGGGCATAACGCATTTAAGGCCACAATGCTGTGTATATGCTAAGAATATATGGGGCACGAGTGCACTAAACATAGCGTAGCGAGCTAACACATAAATACAATATATTAAAATAACTTATAGCAT
This sequence comes from Verrucomicrobiales bacterium, assembly GCA_002684915.1. GTDB lineage: Bacteria > Verrucomicrobiota > Verrucomicrobiia > Limisphaerales > UBA1096 > UBA1096. Next base: position 3,676 of record NYWG01000285.1, on the reverse strand, counting down.
TTTTACTCTTCTGGACCTGGAACTACTGTTTCTGTGTCGTCGTCGTCTTCGTATTCGTAAGAGGAGTCGTCGTCTTCGTCGTCAAGGTCGATATAAGCAGGAGAGCAGGCTGGGAAACCATCACTATCTGTTAAACCAACCATGACATGAGCTTCTGGTTTCTTCCATCCGTCGTTCCACACGTTGTCTGCAGCTTGAATATTGTCTTTAGGAGTTGCACCATACACCTCTGTAAAATGCTTAGCGTATTGATCTCTCACATTCTTGTGGTATTCCGCACATATGTCTTTTAGTGCGTAGTTTGGTGTAAAATACAATTTTTCGAACTTTTCTTTGTTGCGTGGGGTTGCAGCATCTACAAACGCTATCGACTTTCGACAAATTGGACACCCGACTTCCATCATTTCCGTTGCCCTATAGAAATGGCTATGCAATGTCCTATAACTAAAGGTATGGCCGCACCGAATCACACGAGGATCAACCAGCACATCGTAACTCACTGGACAGATGAACCTCTTTTTAATGAATTTGTCTTGCTCCGTCAAACGTAACTCGAGTGGCTTTTCTTTCTTTTCGAACATCATATCCAAAATCGATGTTTCATCTACTTGTAAACACAAAAGACCAAAGGAGTTAGGAAGTTCCGCAACATCTAAGTCTAAGGATTTGACTTTATCAGATATCAAACACACAACAGGTCGCACCTTCTTTAGATCATAAGATCGAAAACATGCAACAATTTTTGTCAACTCCAACACCATCTCCTTCGTCATTGAGGTCGTTGATGTTAATTCTTCCTTGATCAACTTCAGAACCCAACCAGCCTTGTTCTGAATCACACCACGTTGTGCAAGATCGAACAACTTTGTCACGTCGTCACCACCTTCCTTTAACACAAGTTTCATACGGAAAAAGTTAATTTCCACTTTTAGTTCAGGTGAAAAAGATAACCCTTGTAAATCATCCAACGAGTCACTTGCAATGTTGAAATCTGTTGGAATGGAGATATCGTAAAGATAAAATATCAAGAATAACCTCTTCTTTAATGCCTCTGGTGTACCAAAGTAAATCCGCTGCTTTAAGTCGTCCGCCAATGCAATTCTCTCAATCAATTGTTCCGAATCCAACCGCGTTAAAACCCTAAAATCTTTGCGCTTTTCAATGTAATGTTGCCAACTTACACAGTTTGAAAAACACTTCTTTATCACATCTGAAGCGTCGTCCAATAAAGCAATTAATTCTGTAATGCCATCACAAACAAACTCCTTTGCACACATACACAATCCTCCAATAACATGAACAACAAATAGATCTATTAATAAAACAACCAAACGACTGAAACGACTGTGATTATCGTCGTGGTTTTCCTCTATAGACAACTGCTTGATTTGAGAGAAGGCATCATAAAACATAATAAATGCTCCCTTTAATATGTCCTCGTTAAAAGAAGTCAAAAAATTATCCTCGTGTTGCGCGTCCATTATATAAAGTAGCTTAATTAATAACACTCCAATAATACCGTTTCCCGTCGCTATCCTAGAAACTTCATACGCCATTCTGGCCGCACACTGCGTTATCCAATTCCTCGCTTGTGTTGGCATTAACTTGCGTGCCTTCTCCACTGATGTAACTACCTTAGCTGGTTTAACTACCTTAGCTACTTTAGCTGGTTTGGTATTTTCGAGGAGTTCATTCACCTTTTTGCGTTTTTTTGCATGCTCTGTTGTTTTTGTTGTACTACTACTACTCATTTTGTATAGGAGGATTTGCTTTCTTTTTTGTGTGCACTAGTGCCGTTTGTTTTTGTTTCGTTGTTTTGTTTCGTTGTTTTTGTTTCGTTGTTTTGTTTTTGTGTGCACTAGTGCCGTTTGTTTTTATATTTATATTTATATTTATATTTATCATTCTCTTATTTATGTATATGTATTTAGTGCATTTGAGCGCTTATCCATTCATTTTAGCATATATATAGCATTGTGGCCTTAAATAGTATATAAAATACGCACCAAATAAAAAAGAAACATAGAAACATAGCTAATATAGCGTAGCGAGCTAACACATAGAAATACATAGAAATATATAGACATAGAAATATATAGACATAGATATAAACAAAAACAACGAAACAAAACAACGAAACAAAAACAAACGGCACTAGTGCACACAAAAAAGAAAGCAAATCCTCTTATACAAAATGAGCACCACAACAAATACAAAACCAACAGAGCATGCAAAAAAACGCAAAAACGTGAATGAACTCGAAAATACCAAACCAGCTAAGGTAACTAAGTTGAGTGATACGTACAGACATTGGGACCATGCGAAAAGAATACCAACAGTTCAAGCAGTTGCCCGTGGGTGGCTCACACGAAGGCGATTACAACGACGACGAATACAAGAGACAGAACAAGCAGCTCTAAATCAATTCTTTGCTGATTACGACGGGCCTGTAACAATCGGATCGAAGGTATTGGTACAAGAAGATCCTGTATGGGCTGAGATTCCCAACTCGGACAGCGATTGCTACGATGTCGGTCTTGGAGTCGTAGGTGTAGTTGATTATGCTGGTTCCAATGTGAAAAGAGGCACTGGGATGAAGGGCCCTGTCTACACCCCATCGATCTACGTCAAACTCCCCAATGGCACTCGATTGTATTATCAAGGGTATGGGTGCGTACCGATCAGCGATTGGCAAATAAAGGTCTTCGACTTCTTGAACAAGCACCCAGAGTTCCGCGACAAGCATGACCTTACGCACACCGATGTGGACGAGGAACCCTTGAAAAAGTTGAAACTGCAAATGAAACTGGACAGACCTTTTGAGCTATTGGATTTGCTTCGATTTCCCATGGATTGGGTACAGGCGTATGTAGTCAAGAAGAGCAGGAAGAAGGTGAGGATGTTGAGAGAAATGTTGCTATTGATTCAACAAGATAACAAAGCTGTCATTGAAGAGTTGTTGGACTTTTTAGTTGTTGTTGAAATGGATAAACAAAAAGTGTTTGGTTTGGATGAGGTCACTCTTACGTTCCCAGGCCACCTACCTACGAAAGAACTCCAATCTATTGTCAGGAAAGGGAAGTTAGGGTTAGGTTATATCGAAGATGATGTAGATGTAGTTGGAAAGGTTTACACGGTAAAGATCAGTTTAGAGCATGTTATTCTTATGTTCAGTGAGTTGATCGAAACCGATCCAGATTTGAAGGACCACCGCGATATATTCAAAAACAACGAATGGTACTTATTTGAGAAGGATGCCCCAGCTAAAGCAGCGACTACAAATCCTTAAGAGTAAAATACTCAGGATTAAGGAGGAGGGGGTGTTTAAAAAAATAAATTTCGTATATCTATTTTTCGCTCTGTGTTTTAAAAAAAAAGACAGGTGCCTCCTTAAATGTAGTTAATTTTACTTAAGGAATTTTACGATAATTTAAGATTTAAACTCTTATGACTAGTTGTGACCACTCATTTTACACACACCTATACTGTAGCATAGACAGACACAGCATGGTGGTCTTAAATGATTTAAGGCCACCATGCTATGACCGTGCTGTGTATGGATATTGCTATGAAGGAAATAGCATTGTGGCCTTAAATATTTGACACGATGTAAATGAAATAATAATAAAATAAAACATATAGACATAAATATATATATATACATATAGAAATATAC
>NYWG01000284.1 GCA_002684915.1 Verrucomicrobiales bacterium | reverse complement strand
CTACACGCGCGATTAACATTACTTGGTGATGATAACAAGATTATCGCCCGCCTCGGCGACGATGTTGAAGGCGTTGTAACGCAAAAAAAAGTTAACCGCGGCAAACCAGAAACTTGGGTAAAGGGTAAATTCGTACATCCTCACGACGCCTGCTTCGATGACAAAGGTAATATCATTGTTGCCGAATGGGTAGCAACTGGCCGAGTGTCTCGCTTAAAGAAAGTAAGTTAATCCGATTTTACTTTCGGTAAAAATCCACTTAATTGAAAATTAAAATTATATAGTGGAAAATCAACAAGTAAGCCCTTAAAACCAGAAACATAATTAACCAGCCTACTCCGTCACAAAGCTTATTAGCCAACTTAACTGATTAATAAAATAAGTTAATATTTTCTAATGAAGAATATTATACAATCTGATAAATTAGGGAGTTAAAAAAATACACCTTTAGAAAAAACACTTTAATTCTTTAAATAAAATAGAATTATCACCATAAATAATTAATGGCATGAAAATTGCATTAATTATTTCAGGTAATGTAATAGTGCCTATATTTAAATCACCACTTTGCAGGCTTTTTGAGACTCTGCCCTGCTAAAGGGTGATTTAAGATAATGCTGCATTTATGCGTGAGGAACTGATTGCAGCAAAATGCTAAAATGGTTAACACCCCCATTGGCTTCGGCTAGTGGGGGTGAATTCTAAATCTACGATGCTTAATTTGACTGCTCATTGCAACTAAACCTCTACTCTACCCACGTTTTCGGTTGAGGAAATCTATTGGAGCAAGTCTAATCCGTGTAGATGCATCAGATTTTCAAAATAGCATTACTTTCGCTTGGATTGGTTGCGTTTTGTTTGAATGCGGCACCCTCGGTGGATCAGGTAGAATTTTTTGAAAAGAAGATTCGACCTGTTTTGGCCGAGCACTGCTACGATTGCCATAACAGCAGCGGCAAGGAGAAAGGCGGACTAGCGCTTGATTGGGCCGGAGGCTTAGCCACAGGTGGCGACAGCGGACCACTGTTGAGCAAAGATGACCCTACGAAGAGCTTGCTACTGCAGGTGATCCGCCATGAAGCCCCAGACATGAAGATGCCTAAGGGCGGTCCAAAATTGTCGCCAGAGGTAATCGCGGATTTTGAAAACTGGATTATTAGTGGGGCTCCGGATCCTCGTGCTAGCAAGCCTTCGAAGGAAGAGATTGCAAAGGCCACATCGTGGGAAACGATTCGTGATCGACGCAAACAATGGTGGAGTTTTCAGCCGATCCGCCAAACGATTCCTCCAAAAATCGATGGAGATTGGGCGAAGTCGGACATCGATCGATTCATCCAGGCAGGTTGGAAAGATGCCGGACTGACCCCTGCGGATGATGCCGGATCAGAGGCGTTAATACGCCGACTGTCTTTTTCAATCATTGGCCTGCCTCCGACACCCGAGGAAACGAAAGCGTTCTTGAAAGCTGCATCGGAAAACCGACAAAGTGCGGTCGAGTCAACAATTACAAGACTGTTGTCTTCGCCACATTTCGGTGAACGCTGGGCGCGACACTGGATGGACTGGGTACGATACGCCGAATCACTGGGCAGCGAAGGCGACCCCGGCATTCCATTTGCAAACCAATACCGGAATTATCTCATTCGAGCACTCAACGCAGATGTGTCGTATGACCATTTGCTTCGCGAACACATAGCGGGAGATCTACTGGAGAAGCCACGTTTAAATCAGGATTTAGGGCTGAACGAGTCTGCAATCGGCCCGGCGCATTATCGGTTTGTTCTGCAGGGCTTCGCACCCACCGACGCACTCGACGAATTGGTACGCACGACGGAAAATCAGATTGATGTAGTCAGTAAGGCGTTTCTTGGTTTAACGGTCTCGTGTGCGCGCTGCCACAATCATAAATTTGATGCCATCAGTCAGGAGGATTACCATGCGTTTTACAGCATCATGACCAGTAGTCGACCAGCGACGATCGATGTGAACACACCAGAGCGCCGTGAGAAAAACAAGATCGTCTTGGCCAATCTCAAACCGCAAATTCGGCAAGCGCTGGCTGATGAATGGCTTAAGGAGACAAGTGAGATTACAGGTAAGTTAATCGAGCCAAACGGTCGCTGGAAGGAACTAATCGAAGAAGCGAAGGAAAACAAAAACCCTCTACACGCTTGGAACAAATTGCGCTTTGCCAAGGGTGAGGAATTCAGCAAAATTTGGCTTCAGTTAGCCGAGGAATTTACTCAAAGCCAAAAAGCGCTCAACGAACAGAACTCACGTAGCTACGCGCAACGCTGGCAATTTAATAGTGATTCTACCTCGATTGGATCTTGGGTGCTTGATGGAAACGGTCTCAACGGATCCGTAGCCAAACCGGGGGCGTTTCACGTGCTTCCGAGAGGGAATCGTGTAATCGATGCTATTTTACCGGGAGGTGTCTACTCACATCTCCTGTCTGACAAACACACTGGAGTGCTAAGTTCACCCGCGTTCAAAGCAGAGGAAGGCCAACGACTTTACGTTCGTGTAGTGGCCAACGGCGATGTCATGACGAGGTACGTGGTTCAAAACTACACAAGAGGAGGCACTGTTTATCCGACTACCAGATTGCGCGAAGGCAAGTGGCGCTGGCAGTCGTGGGATATCGGCTACTGGTCAGGCGATGATCTGCACCTAGAGGTGACGACGGCTGGCGAACAGGCGATTCTTTTTTCGAACAAGACGAACTCTTGGTTTGGCGTCACCGACGTACTGGTGACTAGCAAGGATAAGCCTTCTCCAAAAGAGGAAATGGCTGAGTATGTTCAACCAGTTTTTGCGAAAAACGAACCGGCCAACGCCAAGCGATTAGCCGAGCTTTACACCGCTGCAGTGCAACAAAGTATTCGTGCTTGGCGCAATGGCAAAACATCCAACGAACAGGCGCAATTTCTGAATTATTTCGTGCGAGAAGGACTACTGACCAATTCACCAAATGTTTCACCCAAAGTGGCCAAGCTTGTAGCCGAATATCGAAAACTCGAAGCTGAGATTCCGCTACCACAGCGTGCTCCTGGAGTGTTGGAGGCGGAGGCTGTTGACCGGCCATTATTCGTTCGAGGCAATCACAAGCAACCCGCTCAAGCTGTGCCAAGGCGCTTCCTAGAAGCCTTCGATAGCAGGCCATTTAATACAAAAAACTCCGGTCGTCTGGAGTTAGCCGAAGCGATGTTGCACTCGGACAATCCACTCACCGCTCGCGTGATCGTAAACCGAGTCTGGCATCACTTGATCGGCCGAGGACTCGTTGGGACTCCGGATAATTTTGGAAAACTTGGAGAAAAACCATCGCATCCAAAACTGCTAGACTATCTTGCCAAGCGCTTTGTATCAGAAGGTTGGTCGATCAAGGAATTGGTGCGAGAGATCACACTTACTCGTACGTTCCAACTGTCTGTGACCCCATCGGAAGAAGTTGGTGATAAGGATCCTGAAAACCGTCTGCTTGCACGTGCGAACGTTCGTAGGTTAGAGGCAGAGGCTATCCGGGATGCAATGCTGCAGGCAAGCGGATCACTTGACCGCAGTCCGCTCGGGGGCTCAGACAATACGGACAGCAATCGGCGTAGTCTTTACCAGCGAGTGATTCGCAATCGGCTTAATCCGTTTTTAACCGTTATGGATGCCCCGGTGCCGACCAGTACGGCCGGCAGACGTGATACAACGAATGTCCCCGCCCAATCACTCACAATGATGAACGACCCTTTCATACTGTCTTTGGCCGAACGGTTTGCCAATCGTGTTAAACAAGACGAGAACCTAAAAACTGTCGAGGCCCAGATCGATTCAATGTTCTGGTTGGCATTGAACCGAGGCGCAATGCCGAATGAACTATATGAAGCCAAAGCGTTCCTCGGTGAGTCTAACGAAAAGGCCTTAAGAATAAAGGATGAGCTGATAAAAACGAAAGAGGAGATAAAAAATATTGAGGTGAAATTGAAAACGCTACGTCAACCTTTGCTTAAAAAAGTCTTATCCAAGAGGAAGGAGAATAGTTCTTCAACCGTTGCAGGGCCTAAACCTTTTGCTTCGTGGGATTTTAGCCAAGGTACTAAGGATCTCCTTGGCCAAGCAGACCTGTCGCTCGAGGGAGGTGCAAAGATTGAGGGCAGTACGCTGGTGCTAGACGGTAAAAGCCGATTTGCCAGAAGCAAGCCCTTGACCAAACAGTTACGTGAAAAGACCCTCGAAGCATGGGTACAATTGAGTAACCTTTCTCAGAAGGGGGGCGGCGTAATCACCGTGCAAACCAGAGATGGCGTAAATTTCGACTCTATCGTCTACGCGGAAGCTCAGGAGCGTCGTTGGTTGTCCGGAAGCGAGAATCACGTTCGAACCGATGATTTCAACGGACCAAAAGAAAAAGAGTCACTCAAAGGACCGGTGCATATTGCTATCGTATATCACGCGAACGGCAACATCACCGGCTATCGAAATGGAAAACCTTACGGTCGCACCTTCCGCAAGGGTGCGTTGCGTGAGTACAAGGCAGATGATACGGAGGTTGTATTTGGAATGCGGCACGGCGAGGGAGGAGGCGGAGATCGGATGCTAGCCGGAAGAGTATTCAAGGCTCGTTTATATGACCGAGCGCTGAACGCTGATGCGGTAATGGCTTCATTTTCCGGGAATATCAGTTTTGTATCTGAAGAACAATTACTCTCGCAAATGACAGAGGCGCAACGTAATTCACAAGTTAAATGGCAGGCGCGCCTAGCTGAATTGCAAAAGTCCAAATCCGTACTTGAGGAATCCAGCAAGTCAGCACAAAACCCATGGCGTGATTTGGCCCAAGCAATGTTCAATCTCAAAGAGTTTATTTATCTGCAATAACAAAAGGACTTTAAAAAATGAAATATAAAGAAATATTAACCAGACGAGAAATGCTAACCCGCTGCTCGACTGGTTTCGGCATGTTGGCATTGCAGGGACTGATGTCAGACCGTGCGTTTGCCGACGCGATTGAAGGTGAAAAACTCAAATCCAAGGCGAAGCATGTGATCCTCTGCTACATGTCCGGGGGAGTGTCTCATGTCGATTCGTTTGACCCAAAAACCAAACTTCGGGAACTACACGGAAAACCGATGCCGGTAAAGGTTGAACGAACTCAGTTCAATCGCAACGGCAATGTTATGGCATCGCCTTTTGAATTCAAAAAAAACGGGCAGAGTGGAATCGAGATAAGCAGCATGTTTCCGCAGCTATCTAAGGTCGCTGACGAATTAGCCGTAATTCGCTCTATGACCAGCAAGGTCAACGAACATGCACAAGGCAACTACGCCTTTCACACCGGGTTTCCTTTCATGGGCCATCCGTCCGCAGGAGCTTGGGTGTCATATGGACTCGGAACGGAAAACCAGAATCTGCCTAGCTTCATGGTGCTCCAATCCGGAGGGGCATCAATCCCGCATGGCGGTGTTGGACTTTTCAGCAACGGATATTTACCAGCGGAGAATCAAGGCTCTATTATTGTTGGAGATCGAACGCCTTCAGTGCGCAATATCCGTCCGAGCCAGGCAAGACAGTCACAGCGCGCCAGGCTTGATTTCGTCAAGGGACTGGATCAGCAATTCATTCGAAACATAGGAGGGAACAACAATGTTGAAGCGGCTGTTCGAAACTACGAGACGGCTTTTCGAATGCAGGCCGCTGTGCCTGAATTGTGCGGTCTCGAGGGCGAGTCCGAATCTACGAAAAAAATGTATGGCATGAATTCTTCCGACCGTCAGGTTGCCGGCTACGGATTACAATGCCTACTGGCACGCCGATTGGTAGAGCGCGGAGTACGCTTCATAGAGCTGAGTTGCCTGAACGAGGGGATTGGTGCTGGCAACGGCCCCAACCCATGGGATCAGCACGGCGACCTCGAACGCGGACACCGAGCCATGGCACATCAGGTTGACCAGCCAATCGCAGGACTCATCAAGGACCTCAAAACGCGAGGACTACTGGACGAAACACTCATCATTTGGGCAGGCGAATTTGGCCGAACTCCGTTCTCGCAAGGCAACAACGGCCGCGACCACAACCCTTACGGCTACAGCATTTGGATGGCGGGCGGGGGCATCAAGGGTGGAACTGTCTATGGGGCTACCGACGAGTTTGGCTATCACGTCATTCAGGACAAGTGCGACATCTACGACTTGTGGGCCACTGTACTGCACCTGATGGGTATCGATCATGAGAACCTGACCTACCGACATGGTGGCCGTGACCTACGACTTACTGATGTTCACGGCCGTATTGTAAATGAAATCATCGCATGATGTTTTATTGAAGGTTGTGAATGCTCTGACTTCAGTCGTAAATGTATGTATATAGTTCAATATCGGTAAATTTTGGTTAGTGAATAGTTAGTTAGCGGACCAACATAAAGCGCCTAAAACAGACCCTAGGCCATTGATATGAAAAAATGTTAACTCACTTAGCAGTGCACTTCCGCGATACAATAGAGGCATTGGTTCGAGCCTATATTTATTTAACTCCCTAAGGGTTTTTAACAATGCATTACAGCGCCTCCACACGATTGAGGCCAAACTTTCTAGTGCCCAAGGTAATAAATTACATCAAATTATTTCCATAAATAATTTTTATAAAAAACACCCCGCCTTATGTATAAAACGGGGTGGCTGAATTGTATTCTGTTGAGAGGAATAGCTCTCACTCTTTATCGTATTTCTAATTACGACACAATTAACAGTTATAACCTTTGACGACCAAACTAACAAAGATCGTGAATATCACAAATCAACGTTATAAATATTTACCACTTAATTTATAAAGTCAAAAACCGGCGAAGCCAGTTTGAAGAAAACTGAAACTTCACCGGAGATAATTAGAGGGCGCAATGTTAGTAATTTGTGGAAATTCACGACAGCACTTGCACCCAAATGCCATGCGAACTTATTAAATCTAACAATCGGTTAGCACGAATCAAAATACCTTGAAATAAAGCTTCTTAGTTTCACTGTGTTAATTAAACAACTATTAACCTAGGCGATCTGTAGCTACGTGATAGTTAGGGTCCTCAGAAACATTTACCTCCACCAGATCAGATGCTCGATCGAGTAACAACCTGCATTCATCCGAAAGATGACAGAGATGGAGTCTTTTATTATTTTTACGATAATTTTCTGCTATTTTGTTTATTGCCTCTAAGCCTGATTGGTCGTAAACGCGTGTATAGTAAAAATCAATTACTACATCATCAGGATCGTTTTGGGGATCAAATAAGCCATTAAAATGAGTCGTCGAAGCAAAGAAAAGGGGGCCGTGTAATTGATATATTTTTGATCCGTATTTGTTGATTTTTTGATCGGCAAATATATGGGTGGCATGTTTCCAAGCAAACACAAGCGCTTGAATTATAACACCAAGTAATACCGCCATAGCTAAATTATGAAATACGACTGTATAGCCGGCAACCAAGACCATAACAAACACATCTGACTTTGGAATCTTCTTCCAGGTATTTAGGGTAGACCATTCGAATGTTCCAATAACAACCATAAACATAACTCCCACTAATGCCGCCATAGGGATCATCAGAATGAACGACTGCATAAAGACGACAAAAACAAGTAATGCTAACGCGGCTGTTATACCAGATAGTCGCTGCCGACCTCCTGAGTTAACATTGATCAGTGATTGCCCAATCATAGCACATCCTCCCATTCCTCCAAATAAGCCACAGACTATATTCGCCGCTCCCTGACCAATGCATTCCTTATTTCCTCGCCCACGAGTACCTGTAATCTCGTCGACTAACGTAAGTGTCATAAGGGATTCGATTAAACCTACTCCTGCTAATATAAGAGCAAAGGGAAATATTATTTTTAAAGTTTCAAAATTTAAAGGAGGCAGACTAATAGCTTCATTAAAAAAAACTAGAATCGGCAATTCTTGATCTGGAACTACTTTTATCTTAGAAGCAGCCGTTAAAATCTCTTTCGAAGTAAGACCCAATTCTTTTTGCGGACTGCCTATAACTACGTCAACACCTAATGCCTTCGCATCAGCTTGAATCAAACCAAATTTCTTTTCAATTTTATCACTTTCAGCCGTTTTAACTTCATACAACTTCATGTTTGATAACAACATATCTTCAACTGTTAGAACGCTGTTAGATGTACCAGAAATCTGAAACCCATCATTATTCATCTTATTAAAACCCCAACTTAAAGCGGTAACCACCAGAATGGCTGCAAGAGAAGCAGGGATTAGCTTTGTAAACCTAGGCAAGAAGGCGATTATAGCCATTGTTATACCAATCAATAAAACCATCAAAACCAAAGAAGTGCCGCCGATCAGTTCCAAAGACCCATTCGAAGTAAAAGTCTTAAAACTCCCAAACTGCGAAGTGAAAATAACGATCGCTAAACCATTAACAAAACCAAGCATAACCGAGTGTGGAACTAGTCGTATCAGTTTTCCAAGTCGCATAATTCCAACTATAATTTGAATGAGTCCACATAAAATAACCGCAGGTATGAGATAGCTGATTCCATGGAGATGGACAAGGCCCACTATGACGACGGCCATTGCTCCGGTTGCTCCGGATATCATCCCTGGCCGCCCCCCAAACAAGGAAGTGATTAATCCTATAATAATAGCAGAATATAAACCTACGTGAGGAGGCAAACCTGCAACGAAGGCAAAAGCAATAGCTTCTGGCACTAGAGCTAGAGCAACTGTGATACCAGAAAGAATATCATCTCTTGACGAAGCTGTACGCTTCGCAAATAAGTTTAGCATAAAAAATGGGTTTGCAGAGGGGCTTGAGGATTTTGCCCTCTATCCTTTGGTTAGAGTTATCTTAACTAGATAACAAAGAACAAAGTAGTTGGTGAGTCCTATTAACGTCAAGTTATCTTCTTATTTAGTTACTAATTGTTAACCACCTCCAACGCCTTTCCTTTATTCCAAGATTGCAACAATTTGCAGAAAGTCTGGTTCAAAAGCTAAATCTTGATAGACTTGTCTGTCGCCTACCTTATGACATTGAAAAGAGAACCATGAAGATAATATTGTCGATTCTAATCTTCACTACTTTATCCATTCAAGCTGCACCCAAGCCGCTGAAGGTCTACCTACTCGCGGGGCAATCCAACATGCAGGGCCACGCGGCTGAACGAACGTTAGAACATTTGGGTATGGATCCAAAAACGGCACCAATGCTTAAGGAGATCTACAATGCCGACGGCACGGCAAAGTTGCATCAAAATATTTGGATTTCTTCCGTCGAGTCCTCACTGGAATCAGGTGAGAAGCACGGACAGTTGACCGTGGGCTATGGGGCAGGCGGGCGCGAGTCAAAGATTGGACCAGAGTTAATGTTTGGTATTACGATGCAAAAGCACATCGGCGAACCAATCCTGTTAATCAAGACCTCTTGGGGCGGTAAATCACTGAACTTAGATTTTCGTTCACCAAGTGCTGGGCCTTATGAATTTAATAAGCAACAATTGGAGAATCTTAAAAAGCGGCATAAAGATGTGAACAAGGCTCGCAAGGAAAAAAACGAGCGTACAGGTGTTTACTATCGCCTTATGTTAGAGCACATCCATAAAGTGCTAGGTGACATACAGCGTGTTTATCCAGATTACGACGCAAAAGCAGGATACGAGTTGGCTGGGTTCGTGTGGTTTCAGGGATGGAACGACATGGTGGACGGCAGCACTTATCCCACGCGCGGCCAGCCTGGAAGTTATGATGCATACAGTAAAAACCTCGCACATTTTATTCGAGATGTGCGTCGGGATTTAAAATCTCAAAAGTTGCCGTTCGTCATCGGCGTAATGGGCGCAGGAGGGCCTATTGCAAAGTATAGCCCAGACCAAAAACGCTATGCCGGAATCCATGGCGAATTTCGCAAAGCAATGGCTGCCCCCGCCTATCTGCCGGAATTCAAAGACAATGTCAGAGCTGTGTTCACTGAAGACTATTGGGATCTTCAGCTCTCTGAATTGGTCAATCGAAAAGGTAAATCCAAGGCCAAACAACGCGAGTTATCCAAGGATCAAACCCTTAATCGCGAACAACGGGACAAAGCTCTTGCTAGTTACAACGATAGACTCTTCACTAAACAGGAACTAAAGATACTTCAAACTGGCGCTTCCAACGCCGCCTATCACTACTTGGGTTCCGCCAAAATACTAGCCCAAATAGGCAATGCTTTCGCTAGAGCAATGGCAAAAATGGAATAGCTTACCATGCAATTCCATTACTTATAAATAGAGCGAAACGGTGGGCCGGATAAATAGCTGGCCGACTAATAATCTAGAGCAAGAAATAATTTTTAATGAGTCGGAATCCTCTCCTCATTAGGGAGCTCCTTTTCCAAATCATCAGGAATGCCTTTGGAGTCAAACGCACTAACTAAGGAATTTTCGGATGTATTAGCAATAACCAATAACAACAGCATTGAAATAATGTCAATTATGACCATAAGCCTCTTATAAGGCATTTGTTTTTTTGCTCAAAGAGGAGTAATATTACCCAGAACTTTCTAATTTTTATTTAATGGCACATTAAAATAATTTTCCATTTCAATAGTTGCCATTCCCCATTCTCCAAGCACATCCCAAGAATCTAAATGGGTTTGACTTGCAACAGTCTCAAAACCCCTCCCCCCTCTGGCAGCTGAATCTGAATCAATCTCACCACGCGCTAACTTCATGTCATAAATAAATTGCCATTGATACCAAGTAACATTAGGTGATGGATAAACATTTTGAAATGCAGCACCCCATTTAGTGCCAACCTTGCCGTACCAACGACTTTTTGAACCAAGAAAGTTAAAATCCTTCATCGCAGCCATTCCAGTATAACCGGGGTTATCCTTAAACGGATAGGCCATACGCCTATTTCTCAAATTAAGCACTCGTTTTGCCGCATCTACTCGAGCTTGCAAGTACTGATCTGGTGCATATTTAGTTGGATTTGAATAATACTTTAGCATTCCGGCCCTTCCCCCTAGTTTGTGTTCTAGTAAGGCTCGTCGAATTTCGCTTAAGGAATTACCTATCGATGAATGACAATGAACATACATATTGTAATCGCGTGGCGGAGGTTTATTAGCTGATGCTATTACCGCCAACCTCTCCACTGGCGGCCAACTATGATCGATAAATTTATCGTATTTTTTCTTTTGTGAAGGCGTAACAGGGTTCCACAACATTAAACGAAAGTTCAAAACCCTCCCCCAATTTGATCCATCCGGCAAATACGCATCCGGCCAACCCGGACGATATTCCATCAGATAGTTTTGTGACATCGAATGATGAGAAGGCGACCACTTTCGACCCATCTCCCTCCACTGTTCAACAACTTCGGGCTTAATCTCCTCCTTTCGAACATATTCATGCCAAGCATAAGCTCTTTTCAACAAATTCATATGCTTTTCATTACCATCCATCAAATAAAGCCAAACCAACAATGGCCCAACACCACGGGTCAAAGCTCTTGGATAAGGTAATTCAATCTCATATTGACGCGCACGCGTTGGACTTCCGTCGTCATTATATTGCTCACACCACCCTGTAACATCACCCTCTCCCATTTTTGATTTTTCAATAAATTCACCCAGCATAGATAATTTGGCTATATACTTTTTATCACCAGTCATGTGAAACATAGCAACCATCATCTGGACACACGAATTAGTAGCATTGTCATTAAATGACACACCGTTAACAACTCCAGAGTGACCTGAAGATCTACCATTAAACGACCATTGGTCAGGCCAACCTCCATTATTTCTTTGTAGTGAAAGCAGAACCTCTGCACAACGTCTAGCGGACTCATAATACTTTTTATTGCCAGATAGCTTATATGCATAAAGCATGATCCAAAAAGGTTCATTGTTAAAACCATCCTGAATTCTCACAAAGTTCTCCCCAAGCCTCGTCCCCCATGGCCAATGCCCCTTATCCCACTGAGCTTTTAACATTACATCTGCACGTTTTAAACCGGCTTCGAGATAATTTTTGTCGCCAAAAATTTCGTAAGCACGAAAATACACAACTGCTCCTGCTCGCAGAGAATAGATATCGGCTTCAGCATACTTCTTTGGTACATCCTTAATTTTAGCATTCAGCCAATTAAGAATTTCTGTTTCAACACGATTGGCTAGTCCTAGGTCAGCCCAATTACTGGTTTCACGAATTTTTATTGCGAGCAAAAGCTCTTGGAGCTCTTCCTTCTTATCTAACCTTTGCCTATCGGTGAGAGTTTCATAATGAATAGTCTCCCCACCAAATAATTGGGACCGCTCTTTCCATGTTAAACCTTTTTCGCTTAAAGCATCATAGGAAAGATCTTTATATTGTCCAATGTTCTGATCATAGACTAAACCATTTTCGCTCGCCCTAGATTCGGTATTAGAAAATACGAGAATAATCAGAATCATTAATGTGTAAGCAATTCGAGAAAGCATATAATAGCGAATAGTCATCATGTTGTTTTATTCAATGAATTAAATCGATATAAGTTGATAAAAAAATGGCAGTGACTGATTAATTTATTTAGGAAGCGATTTACGTAAATGCTCTATAACCAACGAGTGATGAGATAGTTTTGCAAGGTTTGTCCATTCGTGTGGGTCGGTGTAGTGATCATAAAGCTCTTCACCCCCATCATGATATCGAATATAACGCCATCTCTCCGTTCTCACAGCATGGTTACCTTTGCCAAAGGTGGTCAGAACAGGGCGAATCCATTTTCTTTTGGGATTCTGCAATAATGGCACGATACTTTGTCCATCCAAGCCTTTACGAGCAGGTAAACTGCACAATTCCACAATAGTTGGATAAAGATCTATTAAACTTACAGGACTTTGACAAAGTTGATTTTTTTGGAACTGCTCAGGTGCAGAGATAATCAATGTCGTCCTTGTAGTTGTTTCCCAAAGAGCATGTTTACGCCAATGCTGCTTCTCTCCCAAATGCCACCCATGATCCCCCCAAAGAACTATGATTGTATTTCTGGCATGAGCGCTTTTCTGCAATGCTTTTAACAAGCGACCAACATGAAAATCCACAAAACTGATTGTCGCTAGATAACTTTGCACAGCTCTATGCCACTGGTTATATTTCAAAACCATATCGTGGTCTTCTCCGTGCTTAGCAAAATTTCGTGGACCAGATACATCATGCACCTCCTGCGCTAGTTTTTTTCCAAATACCGGCAAGTCTTCTCGGTCATTGATAAGAGTCTTTGGAAGTTCAATTTTGTCCAAAGGATGCAAATCGAAATATTTGCGAGGGACATGCCAAGGCAAATGCGGCTTGGTAAAACCGCAAGCCAAAAAGAAAGGTTTGTCATGGGCTTCCTCAAGTTCTGAAATAGCCCAATTTACCACCTTAGAATCCAACATGTCACTGTCATCATTATCGAGCGGACCCCAAGGAGCCCAAGCCGAAGCAGGAAGATGGGGTGGCCGCTTATATTCGTACTTAGTTCGGGAAGCTTTGAAATAGAAATCCCAAGAGTCCATATCCCCAGGCCGATTAGCACCATGAAAAATCTTACCACCACCTTTCACAGCATATCCGTAAGTGCGAAAATACTGCATAAGCGTAACAGCATTAGGTAATCTTTGACGAAATCGTTCACCATTACCGTAGACACCAGATTTCGATGGTTCAATGCCGGTTAACAAGCTAACCCGTGATGGGTTACACAACGGAGCCGAACAGTAAGCCTTGGAAAAAGAAACACCCGCTCTCGCAAGTCGATCAATATTTGGAGTTTTGGATTGAGGGTGACCACCAAGATGCCCAACCCAGTCGTTTAAATCATCGACGGCAATGAAAAGAACATTAGGACGAGTGTCCGCGGACACAAGCAAAGCCGATCCGAATAAAACAAGAATAAAATTTCCCAAAGATGATAGCATTTATTTAATGCTGTTTCTGTTTATCAAATTCTAAGGCACTTCATTACTTGAGTGTCCAAAAATTAACTTCTGCTTTTTTACCTATTAGGTCGACTTCAAACCGAATGAAATTCAAGTCTCCATTGGTCACAAAATCTGTGCAATAAACTTTCACTTCACTTCCGTCTCGGCTGAATGTCCCCATGTGAGGAGTGCTGACAACATCACCTTCTTCCAAGATTGCTTCAGCCGATCCACTCATAGTCCCGCCAGATCTATCAGATATATGCTCATATGCATGAGTTAGTCTAACGAGACCATACCCTTCAACTTTTCCTTCCATATGCAGGATCATCAAGTCGTCATCGTGCTCAACGGCTGTAATTGAAAAAGATCCTTTGCCATCTGGTGAATTTAAATCGATACCCATGCAAGATTCAGTACTTGATTTAAGTCTCAAAAACAAGCAGCAGATATCAACACGTAAATCAGAGCAGTTTTTTTAATGATTCACGGTAACGATTGTACACGAATCCTAATCCGAGAAACACACCTCCCATCACAAAGAAACTGGCAATCTTCATTTCAGTGGACATCCCCCATATGATCGGCACAAGTGATAGCAATGCGATCGCTAAAGTTCCCAAACCCATCAGGCGATACCACCGTTCTCGCAAGCCAAGACCCGAACCGAAATAAATAACCGCAAGTAATGACCAAGCAATAGTCCGCATCCCATGACCACCCAGTTCCGATGCATTGATCGACAACCAAATAAACAATAACCCACCGCCAACTAATATCAGCCATTGGTGAATCCAGTCGGGTATATTTTTTTCTATCTTGAATCGTCGAGACAACTGCTGAATTCCAAACAAAGTGACGATTGCCACTAGACTTGGCCATAATGCTTTATTGTCAATGAACTGCGTGAAAAGAAAAAGGTATCCAATCACCGCATAAGCCAGTGCCAACCATTGCCATTCGCGAGCAGGCCTTAGAAATTGCATAATAAAAAGCACCATCCCAACCTCGATAAAAACTAATACCTGCCAATCATCGGGGATGTAATTTCCAATCCAAAACAGACCTAACGCAGCTGCAGAAACACGATAGACCAATTGAATCCATCCAACCCAGGAGAGGATCATTTCGGGCACTTGACCAATGCGCGCGATGACGATCGGAACAATGATATTCATCAAACACATCGTAACGATCGGAATTAGCGCAAAGGTGCTATGTTCGCGGTCACCGCTAATGCATAATCCAAACATCACACAACATGATATCAACAGGTAACCTTGTGAGAATAAACCGACGAATCGTGCCCGAGTAAACACCGCATACGCTGTCATACAAATTGAGATGAGTGCCCCCATCCAAAGCCATTTGTGATCAATAGATTCGCCTCCGCATAAACAAAAAAACAATAGCAAACCGAATCCAAATGATAACATCGCTTCAATAATCATAGGTAGCCGTTTGGTTAGGAAACTATCCGGACAACAGTCAATCAATCGG
>NYWG01000283.1 GCA_002684915.1 Verrucomicrobiales bacterium | reverse complement strand
CGTCATCAACCCACAGCTCGCCGCTATCGCTGGTGCTCTGCAAGAGCTCAGTGACCACCCTGACGAATGGATGGACGCAGAGCAATATCTCTAGGAGGGAGACATGGAAGAAATTCGAGATGCTTTTTGGATCGACGGTAAAAATCATTATCTAGATGAGATGCCGTTAGATCTTTTAATCGAGTGTGGCAGTAATGCCGCAGCAACCTGCTCTTGTCTCGGTCATCACAAAGGTGAACGCAACGAAGCTCATTTTCGCATGGTCAATCAGGAACTTGAGCGCCGACAAGAACCAAAACTTCTTTTTTCAGAAGCCATGAACAATGGCGAGTTTAACGGCAAAGGGAGCTACTGATGAAAGCGTATTACCGATTTCTTGGCCAGTTCACTACCGACAAGTTCATAGATGTCATTGCCGACAACTATGCCGAAGCTTTTCGTATTGCCGACGAGCATATGCACCAAGCCGTATCAGAACTACTAGCAGACCAAGAATTCTACGACCCTGACATTCATGTCGAGAACAACGAAGGCGGCGAACAACCCAGCACTGAATTTTCTATGGAAGTCGTAGCCGATTGGGCCTTTACTTCGGAGGACTATCCAGATGACTCCAATTGAAGCCATTCAAATCATCGAAGATGCAGGAGGCCCGACAGCATGGGCCGAGACAGACTGCGACGGACCCGAAGATTACCCAGCGAAATACCGAGAGGCGTGGCAGTACCTGCACGACACCGGTATCGCTTACCAACTACAAG
The DNA here is from genome assembly GCA_002684915.1 of Verrucomicrobiales bacterium. GTDB lineage: Bacteria > Verrucomicrobiota > Verrucomicrobiia > Limisphaerales > UBA1096 > UBA1096. The sequence continues at coordinate 17,890 of NYWG01000283.1, read as the reverse complement.
GCTGGTATGGCCGCGTAGCCGATCAATTTGTTGGAGAAGGAATTATTAACCCATGAATAAACCAAAGTTTGTTTATTACGACGATGATCGTGTATCGCACATCGACTACGACATTTGCTCTATCGCAATTCATAGAACAGATGAGGGCATTGTTGTAGATATTTGGGAGCCTCACTTTGAAGGCGGTGAACCTGTCGCAAGTACTTGGGCTCATGAAAATGAACTAACTAACCCATGAACATTGAACAGTGGGTAGAAGAGCACTGTCAGTGTGGAATCGACGAAAGCGGCGAGTGGAGCGAAGAACTCTTTGCGGAGTTTGGATGCACCTGCCGTGACAATTTAACCCATGAACAGGAGGTTTTATGCAGCATGTAAGCTACACCTCATCCGTCGAGACACGCAAAGGCACGCGTATCTGGATCGAGGGTGAGGCACTTAACCGTTCAGGATTCGCTCCTGGCACACCAATCAGTATCGCTTATGACTTCGACAACCGTGAGATCGTCATCACACCTGACGAGAACTCAAGTCGCACAGTCACCAACACAAGTCGTAATGGCAACCCCAGACCCATTATCGACATGCAGAACAAGAAAGTTGACGAGCTGTTCCCCGTTGGCACACGCGTCGTTGTCATGTATCAGAAAGGTCTTATCCAGATACGTGCTAACAATGAGGTGCAAGCCAAGGACGAGCGCGAGCAACGCCTTGTAACTAATCTCAAATCCAAAACCCTAACAACCGCAACAATGTTCTCAGGCGGTGGCATCTCACACGAGGCTATCCACACCGCTCTGTCTGACAGTGACATCGATGCAAACACAGCATGGCTTGCAGAATGCGAGGTCAAGTACAGCGAGTCATCACTTGGCGCTTGTCTCTCGATAACTGACGAGACGACGATGCTCAGTGGCACGGTAGAAGAGATCGAGGACATGTACTACCAGAAGGTGGACATACTGTCCTTCTCTATGCCGTGTGCTGGCTTCAGTAAGGCTGGCAAGGTCAAGCACAAGATGACCTCAGAGCAGCACAGTGGCACTGCATTGTTCGGTGTGTACAACGCTATTCGATTAGCAAATCCAGCCATAATTATTAGTGAAAACGTGACAGAGGCGCAGGACTCGCCGATGTACACATTACTGCGTAGCGAGATCGAGCGACGCGGTTACAAAGTATTCGAGCAGACGCTCGATGCCAGACACACGGACAGTATCGAGAACAGATCACGGTACTGGCTCGTGGCTATCAGCCAAGGATTGGCCCCCACCAGCTTGGCACTTGACCATGTACCAGCGTCAGGTGTCACGTTGAACACTGTCCTTCAGGACGTACCAGAAGAAGAGTGGAAAGATCATACCTATCTGAAAGATAAGGCCATCAAGGATGCAGCGGCTGGCAAAGGCTTTGCCAAACGTCAGTTGCTCGATGGCACTGAGAGTCGGATAGGTACGATAGGTCGCTTCTACGCCAAGCGACGCAGTACCGAGCCGTTTATGACCCGATCTGATGGCAAGGAACGACTGCTCACTCCCATCGAGCACGCAGCAGTCAAGTCAATACCCTCACGCCTTATCAAAGGCGTCCCAACCACTACAGCCCACGAGATTTTGGGGCAGTCAGTGGATTTCAGGCAACCTTACGAGCTCATGAAGCTCATCATCCAACGTGTAGCCAAAGGCGACACATCCATGCAAGGAGCATGATATGAACGCACCACAACAACTCGACCTCTCTCACTTCTATGGGTCTCAAAGCTTCACCAGATTCGGTCTGACCAAAAATGTATCCAGCGAAGGTGTCACACATTTTGCCGAAGAAATGAGTGCTTTTTGGCTCCTAGATTCTATATCTGCCCTTCTGGAAGAGATGGCACTAGACGGCAAAGCTGTTGATTTTGCGGTAATTAAAATCAAACGAACGATTCCAAACGCCGCTCGTATTGTCATCGAGGACGGTAACGACGAGGAGATCCACACCCACCAAGTAGGGTTCACCGACTTGGCCTTTGACCGCCTGCCTGATGACTTCCAAATCTGGGCTGCTCGCAACGAGCTGGGCAGTTTCACGCTGTACCTACCCAGCGAGCACTGAGTTCTTTTTGACTTTACTCTTTACCAATACTATTATTTACTAATACGGAGATCTGCATGGATACGCACGAGTTTCTCTCTCTCGCTCAACAGCTAGATAAAGAGCTTCGACAAGACTATCACCAGCACGAGCTGTACTCATACATGACTGTGTGGCTCAAAAGCAGGATGCCGTCTCTCTACAAAGAACTAGAAGCAAACTTCAGGAGGATCGAGCCGAGTGTCTACGCCCACAACGCCTGCCTTAGCGCAATCAGCGAGCGACAAGAAGACGCCCTTTCAGGACAGCTACGGGAAGTTTCTGTATGCGAACCTGAATCATATGGGGAGAGAAGATTGGCTTAACTTGGCTGAGTGCAAAATATTGCACGCTGTTCAAGAACCCAGCAGTCCAACTCTCTGGCTCCTTGTACCCGAAGAAGAAAACAATCTTTACGACGGCTTGATTAAAGCTGGGTACTCGTTCGCTTTTGTCTCTTTGCTTCAAGTAGCAACTCGCAATGGTGTGAAGTGGATCTTCTTTGATGAAGACCACCCACTCATTGCGGGGCTTCACGTCTTTGAGAAAGAAGACGCCGCTTGGCCACTACGGCTTGCAGGAGGCGTCTTGCAGTGAGCTATGCGTTCTTCCCCTCTTCCCGAGGGGATGCAGCTCCGCTGCTCAACAAGAACAGTCCCAAAGATGCTCTCCGTGAGCAGGTTGCTCTGGACACAGAAGTATTCCTAAAGGCTGGCGGCAAAATAAAAATATGTGAACCAGGAGAAAGTGCCATGGATATAGGCAACAAACATCTTTACCTCAACAAGAACTCGCGTGCCGAGGAACTCTTGAGGCAAAAGCAATTCAACATTGCAGGGTCTCGCCCTCGCAACATGCACTCATAAGGGGGTCATATGCTATTGACCCTCGACTTTGAAACTTACTTCGACGTGCGTTGCCAGCTCGGCAAGATGACCACGATGGAGTACATCAATGATCCCGACTTCAAAGTACATGGGGTCGGCGTCAAGTTTGAAGACGAACCTGCCGAATGGTATCCCGAAGATGAAATTGAAGACGTTTTTTCGTCCATCGATTGGGACAGTACACGCCTCTTATGCCATAACACAGCTTTTGACGGCGCTGTTCTTGCTGCCAAGTACGGCCATTATCCCCGCTACTATCTTGACACTAGCGCAATGGCGCGTGGCCTCTATCCTGGGCAGTCATCCTCGCTTGCGAATGTTGCCATCAGACTCTGGCCTGATGACGAGTCAATGCGCAAGGGTGACGACCTCGTCAAGTCCAAGGGACTCCACGATCTACCACCTGACGTTGAAGACGCGCTCGCCAAGTACTGTATTCAAGATACAGAGCTGACCCACGCCATCTTCAAGCTGTGGGAGGGAGAGCTCCCCTCTTCCGAATACGATCTTATCGATATCACGACTCGGATGTTTACCAAGCCTCGCTTGATAATTGACCGTGAACGATTGACCAACTACATGGAGCGAGAGCGCCTCAACGCTGAGACAACTATCGAGGCGTCAGGTATTGAGCCTGAAGTGCTCCGCTCCAATCCAAAGTTCGCGCACTATATTGAAACCGAGCTTGAGCTCGTTGTGCCGACAAAGACCTCGCCTACAACAGGCGAACAAATACCTGCCTTGGGTAAGAACGACGCTGGCTTTCAGCAGCTCTGTCAGATGTACCCACAGCATCAAAAAGTCTGGGACGCACGCATAGCGGCTAAGTCGCGGCTCACAGAGACACGCGCCCAACGCTTTCTCAGTGCGGCTAACCCAGACGACACCATAGGTATCCCGCTGCGGTACTACGCAGCACACACTGGTAGGTTCGGTGGTTCAGACAAGCTGAACTTCCAGAACATGCCTCGCGGATCAGAGCTACGTAAGTGCCTGATCGCACCCAAAGATCATCTTATCTACGTTGCCGACTTATCTAACATCGAAGCCCGAATGCTTGCATGGCTTGCAGACCAACACGATCTGCTCGACCAGTTCAGCAACGGCGAAGATGTGTACTCATCATTTGCCTCTACTATTTATGACCGACCCATTAACAAAGACACAGATCCTACCGAACGATTCGTAGGTAAGACTGCGGTCCTCGGCTTAGGCTACGGCATGGGTTGGAGGAAATTCCAAGCCACCCTAGCACTAGGAGCGGCTGGCCCAGTAGTAGAAGTTAACGACGAGAAAGCGTGGCAGGTCGTCAACGCTTATCGAAGTAAGTTCTACAAGATTCCAGCCCTGTGGAACACATGCGATATGTTTCTTATCGACATGCTCCAAGGGCGTTCTAACTACCACAAAGTGTTAGAAACCAAGCGGAACCGAATTGAGCTCCCTAATGGGATGTCTCTCTACTACGAGGATTTAACGCGCTCGACAGAAGGTTTTCAGTTCAAATCTAACCGCCAGACGGTCTACACCTACGGCGGGAAGGTTACAGAAAATGTCGTACAGGCGCTCTCTCGTATCGTCGTCACGGATGCTCTGCTCAGACTAGCTCACAAACGCAAAGACTTAGATGTCTGCCTGACTGTCCATGACGAGATTGTTTGCATTGGCCCTGCGGAAGACGCAGACGAGCGGATGCAAGACATCATCGACATCATGTGTATAGCACCAACTTGGGCAGGTGACCTCCCTCTCGCCGCAGAGGGCGGCTACGACATTGGATATTCCAAATGACCAGATTGGTACTCACGCGCAAAGTCGATGAAGAAATCATCATCTCAAACGGCAATAAACAGGTTGTCTGTTCTATTGGCGTTTCCAAAATTGACCGAAACAGTGTTCGTCTGTCTTTCGAGGCCGACGCAGATTTGAAGATTGATCGAAAAGAAGTATTTGAATCTAAGTACGGCAAAAAAACCAAAGCGAGTTGATCAATGGATGTGTCCTTTCTAGAGGCTTCCAATGGCTTGCCTCTCTCAAAAGTCATCACTTCAAAAGGTACGAAACCTTACCCATTCGTAAAGAATGTTACTTCTCATAAGTATTCTGTTACTGGCATTGGTGAGTTGTTCGACCTTATTCAGAAGCACGCGGCCCTTGGCCATTGTCTTTTGAAGGGTAACCCTAAACACGACTTGGTTGACCGCAGTCGAGCTGGCTCAGTCCGTCGCCAGGATCTTAATCAGCTCCTGGTTCTGGACTTCGATGGCATTGACCATCCAGCTCACTATCAACAAACAACGTATACAGCGGGTGATGTGTCACGGCTAGCAGAAGTGCTCGTGCATCAGCTACCTGATCCATTGCACTCGGTGTCTTACATCGCTCAAGCCAGTAGCTCGCTGGGTTTCAAGGGCAGCAAGATCAGTATGCATATGATCTTCATGCTGAAGGTTGCCCTGCCCCCAGCTACACAGAAGCTCTGGCTAACTAACACCAACGCCAAAGTGAAGTTGTTGCGGGATCAGGTGGGGTTGAGCGTTAACGGTCTGTCACTTACTTACCCGCTCGATGTCAGTCTCGCTGACAACTCAAAGCTTATCTTCATTGCGCCACCTCAGTTTCAGGATGGCGTTGTGAATCCGTTTGTGACGAACGATGACCGCATGGCTCTCGTGCGAAAGACAGAGGGCGAGCTCTCCCTCGATGAGCTGGTCGATCTCAGCCCCGAAGCTGTCTACAACTCGGTCACTGACATCAAGAACAAACTAAGGAAAGACCAAGGCTACAGCCGTAAGAAAGAAAAACTTCAGATGGCCAACGTCAACAACCGGTCAGAAGAAGTTCTTACTAATCCTGATCGGATGACCATACAGGTAGCTAACACTTCATATCTGCCGTGGGTTAACTGCAACATCAACAACGGTGACTCGGCAGCGTACTACTTCAATCTGAATCGCCCTAACTACATGCTCAACTTCAAGGGCGAGCCGATCTTTGAGATCGAGAAAGTTGATCCTGATTTCTACGCCTCGATACACGATGTCTTCGAGGACTACTTCGCCGTCAACGGCAAGACGTGTAGGCCGGTATGTCTTCGAGACTTCGATACCGACACATATTTCAATGGGCTGTATGACCCGAACGTATCGCAGTTCGACGATTCGTTCCCGCTAACGCCTAGCTCTCAGGCTGGAATCCAAAGCTTCATGGCCACCCACGGTGCGCTCATGCCAGAGATCATTATGGACGCGAAGATCTTCTTCGATCCAACTGAGCGTGTACCGACCGTTGACCTTCAACAGTCGCCCATGAAGATCAACCTTTATCGCCGCACCCAGTACATGATGAACCCATGTGAACCTGATAAGCGTCTAGGGGTGGGTGAAGCATCCCTTCTTCACTCAGAACTCCCCCTTATCTCTAAGCTTATCCTTCATGTGTTGGGTGATGGCGACCAGGAATTCGAGCGATTTATCAACTGGCTTGCTTACATCTTCCAGACAAGGAAGAAGACAGGCACAGCGTGGGTATTCACTGGGGTGCAAGGCACAGGTAAAGGTGTCTTCTACTCACACATACTGAGGCCACTCTTCGGCTCCCAGCATGTGCCAATGAAAGCCATCCAATCTATCGAAGAGCAGTTCAACAGCTATATGCGCTCTGCTCTCTTCATGATTGTTGATGAGTTCCATATGGCCAGCGCGTCTTCAGGCACGATGAAGATGGCCGACAAACTCAAGAACCAGATTACTGAACCGACGCAAACCATACGTGCTATGCGCTCGAACCAAATCGAAGTACCTAATTTTTGTAACTACATATTCCTGACTAACCGTGCCGACGCAGTGAAGCTCGAAGAGACGGATCGCCGATACAACATCGCGCCGCGACAAGAGACAACGCTCATCGAGGCACACCCAGAAATAGTCGATAACCTCGACAAGATCGAGGAAGAGCTACCACTCTTTGCTGGCTACCTCGCTACATTCAAAGTTAGTGAGCGGCTAGTTAAGACACCCATTGTCAACGAAGCCAAAGAACTTATGCGGCAGGTCAGCCTGTCAGACATAGAAGAGTTCTTTCAATCATTTCGCACGGGCGACCTGCTTTCATTCATTGATGTCTTGGACATAGACGTTACTGACGTGATGAAGGCTAATGAATACATGACTGCAAAACGCACTGTCAAAGGCTGGATTGCTGATTCAAAACGCCCTTACTGCATGATCAAGCTTGCTCAGATGAAAGTCATATACGACGTACTCATTGCAACGCATAGCACTCGAATGAGTCCTAAGCAGTTCGGAAAAGTTGCATTAAAAAATGGGATCAAAGTAGTGCGCAAACGGCCTCATGGAGCTCACCGCAGTGTTCACGCGGTTCAGGGTGCAGAAGTCAAATGGAAACTCGACGACTTGGAACGTCAGGATCTGATCAACAAATACTTCAAAGATCCCGAGGATCAGAAGTTATTGGAGACTGCACATGAAAATTCCAGTAGCAAATAAGCCACTTAAAGAAACAGTCATAGACAAATCCATGCTCGGTGATGTCCGGTCATGGTCTTACAGCTCACTGAAGACATTCGAGAGCTGCCCTTACCGTCTGTATATCCAGAAGGTAAAGAAAATAAAAGAGCCCAGCGGCAAAGCTGCCGAACGCGGCTCCCTCATTCACCAAGAAGCAGAGGACTACGTACGCGGTGAACTCGGTGAACAACCAGAGTCTCTGAAGAAATTTAAGTCAGAGTTCGAGTATCTACGACAAGGCTTCATCGATGCCAAAGTAGAGCTCGAAGGGGAGTGGGGTTTCACACTCGATTGGGAAACCACTGGTTGGCTCATGGGAAACACATGGGCTCGCATCAAGCTCGACGCACTGGTTCAGGAGGATGAAACCTCGTGCCGTGTAATCGATTACAAGACCGGCAAGAAGTTTGGCAATGAGATTGCTCATGGCCAGCAAGGTCTGGTCTATGCCATCGCTACCTTCCTTCGTTATCCCCATATCGAGCACGCCCGAACAGAGTTCTGGTATCTCGACAAAGGCGAAACAACTATCAAGGACTACTCCCGCGCTACTGCAATGGAGTTTCTTCCTGGTTTATTTCGCCGTGCTGTAGCTCTCACTACTTGCACGAGCTGGGAGCCCAAACCCAGCAAAGATGCGTGCCGGTGGTGTGACTATAAAAACGGCACAGAAGAATCACCCGCGCCATGTAAGTGGGGTGTTGTATGAGCCAGCGAGCGGTGCTCAGAGGTTTTTTTCTTTATTTTTCCCCTCAAAAACACTCGCAGTTTGAGCTGCCTCTACCTTTACGTTGAAGAACTCCTGGGTAGTGATCAAACCGGCTAGCCCACGTCACGGGCCTTTTAAAGGAGACCCTTATGGAATGTCGAGTTATGGCTGATGAAAACGCCTTTCAATACCGCATCGAGAAACTAGAGCTTCAGTGGGAGCACTACGAAGCAAGCGGTCAATTTACTGCTGATGTAGTCGAGCAGATGGAAAAGCTTATGCGAAACCCAGAGTGGTTTTGGGAAGGCATAGGTTTCGACGGCTTTGATCGTTACATCCCAGAGAACAAACGCGGTGAAGCACAGGAAGAACTTATGACTGCGTTTGTAAACAACGACTACTTCGCAGTAGGCCAACACTTCATTAAACAACTAGAGCACTACGTCTATGACGCCGCTCTAAACAACATCCCAGGACCGGACTAATCATGCACTTATCAATTACCAACAAAATCGTCTTATCAATTATCGCAATTCTTTTTATCTCCATCGGCTTATCACTTTTTATGCACGCACTCAGCGTTGCTTTCATGTCTGCACTCATCGTTGCAGGCGTCTTCATTGCATACCAAATATTTCGGAGTGACTAGATGTCGCACATTTTTCTGCGCCTTCTGCAAGTTGCAGAGGTGCTCATGATTTACCACGCCATTAAACGCAAATACGCATCACGTCAGGAGGACGCACATGCTCAATCACATACTCAACAGCAACATCAAGCGGATACATGTGAACCAACACAACATTCGCGCCAACGCCAAGAACGACGACAACCTCCCCCCTCTCACCATCAAGACATCCACTGCTAATCACAAGGGGTACGACGCAACCATTCACGGTTCGTCACGCGTTGTCTATTCGCCCGATAAACCCTTGAGCTGTGGAGCCAAGGTGTGGATCGAAACTCATGCACCAGTAGTAGTTCAGGAGGAACCAATATGTTCTTAACAGGCATTATCGCTGCACTCGGTATGCTGTTCTTGTTGTTCAAGTTCGGCATCAAACGCGTCATTCACTATGACATTTTCTTCGACATTCTGATCACCGGCTTTTTGCTGTGGTCTTTTGCCGGTACGTACAGCGGCATGATGGCCGCAATGTTCGGCGGCATGTTGGTATCTATCGTGCTGTACGTGATGAAGCGCACGATGCGTCACGAGAAGTTCACGTCAATCAAGACAGACTCGTTCCCTTACCGCCGGTTCGGCTGGCAAGAGGTTCGATGATGCTTCCGACTAACAAGACTTGTCTCGTTAAACATCCTTCTGAGGATTACTACATCGCTGTGGTTGATGGTGAGCGCGGCTATTTCACGCTGTCTGAAGAAGTCAGGCACAGCAAATCATTTGCTGACGATTGGAATACTCGGATGGGCCACACCGAAGACTACATCTGGAATGTAGTTGCTCAATCGCTAAGGGATGAATGATGTCAGAGACAACTGAACTCAAAGTTCATGTGGGATGTGATATCGACGCCTTAATCGCGTACGTCGTCGCTCAAATCGAATCCGACATCGCAATGGGCGACCAAGAATCGTTATATGACTTCTTATCTAGGATGCCACGCACTTATCTGATTGGTTACTTGTGTGACCCCCGTGGGGATGAAGCCCTCGCCGCAGGAGTTATTACCGAGGCCGAACACGATGCCCACTTCTAAACAATTGCCACTGTCACTTGGCCGTGACAATTGTTACTTCACTTTTGACGGCGAGACCTATCGCTTCGAGCTGTGGACTGACCCACCGGAAGCTATGTACTGGTCTACCTACAAAGTAAAAGCATCACACCTCAAAGTGTTCGATGCCAACGACAAGCAAGTCTACGGACCCGCCAAGGAGGCGTTACTCAATGAGCTTGACGAGGAGAGAAAGTTCTTCACTAATCGTGACAGATAAAACCCACCGGACTCGATATCTCAAGTCCATCAAACCGCCAGACGACAACATGCTCAAGTCGGCGAGTTACAACAAGAAGCTCGGCAAAGTTATCTCAGTAAAGAAGTGGAAGGACATGCCCATGTATGCCCTCACTCTCGAAGAGCGCAACACCTGTACGCCTTCTTGTTCGCAGTACGACATCTGTTACGGCAACAATATGCCGTTTGCCAAGCGCCATGACCACACTCATCCAGAGTTCGAGGACTACCTGATGAGGAGTATCGACAACGTCGCTAACCAACGTAAGTGTAAAGACGGCTTTGTCGTTCGGCTGCACGTACTCGGTGACTTCTACAGTCTTGGCTACGTGAACGCTTGGCAATTAGCCCTTAACAAGTATCCAAGACTACATGCCTTTGGTTACACACACCATCGACATGACTCCCCTATCGGTAAGCAACTCAAGCGCATGAATGAGACAGCTCCTGATCGCTGGCAGATTCGTTTCAGCGACGACATGGACGATCAATTCCGCGCTCGGGTTATTAGTGGCACTTATGACAGGTCACTAAAGTATTTCACAGATTATGACCACACGGAGATTCAAAAGAATGAGCTCGTATGCCCTGAACAACTTGGCAAAACGGTGGGATGCACGACTTGCGGCTATTGCTGGTCCAGCAAAAACCCCGTCGTTTTCCTTGCCCACTGACTTTAGTAATAGTAATATTATTACTAATAAAGACGGATCTTGTATGGAAGCATTTGCGCACCAAGTACGAACTACTGAGCACATCCTAGATCACCCTCGTTGCCTTATTACATCTGATCCTGGCACTGGTAAAACCAGAGCTGTTATCGATGCGTTTCGGCAGCGCGGTGAAAGAATGCTCGTGCTTGCTCCATTGTCCATCCTGCAAGCGAGCTGGGGTGACGACATCAACAAGTTCGCGCCCAACATGACCTATTCAATCGCTTACGCAAAGAACCGCGCCAAGGTGTTCGGTGCTTGTACTGATGTCGATGTAGTCATTACCAACCATGACGCAGTCAAATGGTTAGCTAAAAATTTGTATCTGCTCGATTGGTTCGACACGGTCTGTATCGACGAGTTCACAGCATTCAAAAACAAAGATAGCCAACGCAGTAAGGCATTGGTGAAGGCGGTAACAAAACTCGACTATCGCATTGCCATGTCGGGTACGCCTAACAGCAACACCATCACTGACATCTGGCATCCCACTTACGTTGTTGACGATGGTGAACGTCTGGGTCGTCGTTACTACAGCTTCCGTAGTCAAGTCTGCACACCGAAGTTCAATGGCTTTGCAAACGAGTGGGTCGATAAGGAAGACGCCGAGGAGATAGTTGCAGCTCAGTTGTCGGACATCAACATCCGTTACTCCCTCGAAGACTGTATCGACATGCCAGAGCAGAGCGTACACACCATGTACGTTGAACTGCCTCGCCCCATCCGAGCCGCATACGAAACGCTTGCCGAAGACAGTGTGTTGTACACAGGCAAAGGCACGATCAATGCAATCAATGCTGGCGCGAAGGTCAAGAAGTTACTTCAGCTCTGTACCGGTGCGGTCTACGACGAGACAGGTAAGCCGCAGGAAGTGCATAACGAGCGTTACGAACTAGTCATTGACCTCATCGAGGCACGCAAACACTCGCTAGTTGCATTCAACTGGCGTCATGAGAGGGAAGCTCTCGTGGAATTGGCAGAGTCTCGCGGTATCAAGTACGCCGTTATCGACGGTGAGACGCCTGCCCACAAGCGCGGTGAGATCGTTGATCGACTGCAAGCTGGGCAATTGAAAGTTGTCTTTGCACACCCTCAATCAGCAGGTCACGGCTTGACCATGACCAAAGCAACAACAGTTATCTGGTCCTCGCCGACATACAACGCCGAGCACTACCAGCAATTCAATCGTCGCATATACCGCGCCGGTCAGACACAGAAGACCGAGGTCATACAGATCGCTTCCAAAGATACGTGGGAGACAGCGGTGTACGACAAGTTGGAAACCAAACTGGGGAAGATGGAAGACCTTCTTCAAATCTTAAACAAACTTCACAAGCACGGAGATGCAGATGAGTGAATTAAATACAAGCGAGCTGATCGATCAACGATTGGCAATCAGACAAGCGTTAGCTGACCTTGCCGAGCAGGAGAAGCGCCTCAAAGAGCAGCAAGAAGAGGTGGACTACCAGCTAATGCAGAAATTGGAAGCAGATGGTTTGAGCAAGTTTTCAAATGACCAAGCCACTATTTCCATTAGTGAGCAGATAGTTCCACAGGTCGAGGATTGGGATGCATTACACGCCCACATTCTCAAGACCGGTGAATTTGAGCTCATGCAACGCCGCCCTGCGGTGAAAGCGTATCGCGAACTCAGAGAGGCTGGAGTAGAAGTTCCTGGCGTCATTGACTTTGCGAAACGCGGTTTAAATGTTCGAGCCCTTTAATCAATTAGCAATTAGGAATTATCTATTATGGCTAAATCTAACCAAGCAGTAGCTACTGCAAACGCCTTCAATCCCGCAGCCGACACTCTGCCTGCTTTCTTACAGGAGCAGTCAGGTCGCGGTAATGAGAATGTAGGTGACAACCTAGAGATACCGCGCATCAAGCTTCTCCAAAAGATGAATGACGAGGTGGACCCTAACCACGATAAGTACATCGAGGGAGCAAAGGTAGGCGACTTTCTTAACGTCCTTACCGGTCAGTTGTTCTCCGAGGTGTATGTAATCTCGGTTAACTTCCAAGTCGAGTTCGTTATCTGGCGTAAGCGCGAGCACGGTGGTGGCAAGCAGGGTACGTTTAGTACTCGGCAAGAAGCCAGCGAGTGGGTTGCAGAGCAGGGCGCTGCCGAAGCTGACAAGTTCGATGTGTCAGAGAACCATCAACACTTGCTCCTTATCTATGATCAGGAGACAGGCCAACTTGCCAGCACTCCAGCAATCATGGACTTCAGCGGCTCTAAGCTGCGCGTGTCCAAGAACTGGAACAGCAAGATCATCGAGAAAGGGGGTGACCGCTTCTCAACGATCTGGCGCTTCAAGCCACTGCCTATGTCAAATGACAAAGGTTCGTGGATTAATATTAGTGCAGAGTATGTAGGCTTCGTCGCTTCCGAAGACGACTACAAAACGGCAGAGAAGCTTTACGAGTCATCTCAGCCAAGTACTGTGCATTAAAAGCTGAGAACGGTAGTACTCTTTGAACGAACATAGTTTTGTTAAGTCTGTTCATAGGGTACTACCCTCTTCCGTCTACCGCTGGAAAATTCACGACACATATACAGGAGGTGTACCTGACGCCTTATATTGTGGCCCAAAAGGGCTTTTATTCGTTGAATATAAGTGGGTTACCCTGCCTAAGCGATCAACTACATTAGTAAAGTTCGGTATTTCTAAACTCCAATTAGAGTGGCTTGACCGGTTTGAAATGTACGGACAACATGTTATGGTCGCCATCGGACATTCATTAGGAGTCCTAATACTTGTCAAGGGGCAGTGGCATTCTTCTTTCTCAAGCGCAAAAGTCATAGAACTAAGCGTGTCCAGGAAAGAGTTTATCGACGGAATAGTTAGTCACACACAGGGATGAAATTCACATGAGTACCGCACGAGGAAGTGATCGGGGAATCAGTAAGCTTGAGGTAGACAAGCGTAAGAACCGATCAGATGAGAAAGCATTGAACTTCAAGCGCCTTTGGAAGCAGCGAGCGCGAGAACTAGACATCACTCAAAAGACAGCCGCTGAACGACTTGGTATGACCCAAGGCGCGTTCTCTCAGTACCTTAATGGTCACACGGAGATGAACGAAAAAGCTGTGATGAAAATCGCAAAGTTTTTAAATGTGAGACCTGAGGAGATCGACAAGTCTTTTAAGACTAAGATGATCAAAGCTCCGACCCCATCGCCGGTCGATACTGTAACAGTCTCTTATTTAAGCACTGATGCGAAGACCAAGATTTCAAAGCGGTATTTACCTGACGTATTCAAGGGTCATGACGCTGAATCGATTGTGTGGATTGAGTGTGGCGCTCATTTGAACGTCGTTAACAATCCAGACCTACCCCCAGAAGCTCAGAGAACCATACCTAAAGGTTCAGTACTGGGCTGCATTGATGTTGATAAAGTGCCTTACAGTTATCTCAGCTCTGCGCCACGCCTTTACCTCCAAGAGTTCTCTAGGAGGAAAGCCTTCGACGTAACATTCGATTTAGTCCCGCCTACGCTTACTAAAGACACGGCTAGACTCTATACCGTCGTGTCAATCCTATTTAGTTAATTCTTCTCCCCCTATAGGCGTAGCCATACGGTTGCGTATAGGGGGCTGAAACTCTCTAAATTAAGCCATTTTTTTGGCTTTAAGCCACCAAAAGTTATAGACGTATGGTGTTTCCGGTGATACCGTGCATCTATATTAGCTAAAAATAATATTGCTAATAATTTTTCAGTCAGGAAGACATATGGATCAAGTGAACCACCCCCCTCATTATAATGCTGGCAACGGCATTGAATGTCTGGACGCTATCGAAGCGTCTATGTCCCCGATTGAATTTCGCGGTTACTTGAAAGGTAACGTCGAGAAGTACCTTTGGCGCTACACCTATAAAGGACATCCTCTTATCGATTTGGAAAAAGCTGAGTTCTATTTAGCTCGCTTGCTCCTTTTGGTACGAGAAGAGGACAGCAAACCCAGTAATCCTAAGTATTAATACAGGAGAAAAAGAGGTACGAAATATGTCCGGTATGCCAATAGCTCACAAAGAATTACTGATTTGCGACGGCCTGACAAAAATCTATGGCCCACTAATGGACCTTGATGATTTAGCCAGCACTTTACGGTTAAAGAAAGCGACGCTTTACCAACGAATCTATTTAGATAAGTTAAGCATCCCGCGCATCAAGAATGGTAAGAAATATTTATTTCAGACCAAAGATGTGGCTGATTTTTTATTAGAGAACTGCGGTAACAACTCTAGCCATTAAGCTTTGACACTAGGCTCTCGGCTGTAAGCTGGGTGTAGCGTAACAACTGCTTCCAATCCTTATGGCCTGAGATCCTAGCTACCTCCTGGATCTGCAACCCCTTCTCGAAGAACCGAGAGATTGCCTCATGTCGCAGATCGTGAAAGTGTAAGTCCTCGATTCCCGCTTTCTCCCTCACTGCCGCAAATCTGTCGGACACCGAGCTCGCCAGTTTTACATCAGGGAACACCCTCCCCCTATGTGCCGTGCCTAACCCCCACGCTCGCAGTACATCGAGAGCTGCATCGCTGACCGGTATCGTTTGGTCATTACCCTTCTTCTCTGTCGGGTGCTTACGGTCCTTAATGAAGATCGTGCTGGCCTCGAAGTCTACGTGCTCCCACTTCAGATCGCAGATTTCCGACTGCCTCATGCCCGTCTCAACTGCCAATCTGATCATCGGACCCATCCAACCTGACCGGTGCTCCTCTGCTATTTCGAGCAGTGAGACCAGCTCATGAGGGGCCACCCTGCGGTCCCTGTGCTTACTACCTCCCACCAAACCTATCTTTGAGAGGGCTGACAACGCGTCTCTCGCGGCGTTTGACGGCAGATCCACCCCCCACAGGGTACGTGCGTGCTCGATCATCTGGGCGAGATATGTGAGCTGCTGGTTCAATGTGGCCTTACCGATTGGCCTTCGACCCTTGTACCCTGCCCGTCGTTTCTCTGCATATTGGAATATGTGCTCTGGGGTGAGCGAGCTAATAGGGATATCTGTGAAGTGTTTAGCAGTGAGCTTGATAGTGGACATCTTAGATCGAGCGAACGGTCGGTGCGGATGCACCTCCTTGATATACCTGTCCAGGAGCATGTCCACAGTCCACTCGCTGGCCACGATCTCATGTGCCGTGGGTGATGTGAGCTCTGCCTTCTTCTGCGTGGCCCATGCCACTGCTGCTGGCTTGGTCGGCAACGTCTTGTAGTACCGTTTGCGCTTGTGGCTGACGGTCACATACCAGTTATCACCGCGTTTCAGGTAATGTGCCATACGTGGCTCCTCGACTGATTTGCGTCAAGGGCCAAGTAGCCTGACGCACACTCCGTTAGACCCAGTATGCATTGCGTCAGATTTGCGTCAACTCAAAATAAAAACCCCTGAAAACAGGGGCTTAGAAATTGGCGGAGAAGGAGGGATTTTCTCCCTCAAGTTCTTCATTTTGTTCTATTAAGTTCACGATATTTCTATTTATTTCTACCGCTATTTCTATTTATTTCGATTTGGTTCACGTTCGATTTGCGTCAAACGTGCGTCAGAGTACGCTAACCATTGGGCGGTTAGTAGAACCCTCGCCTATCAGCTAGTAGAACCCTTATAGATAAGTAACTAGAGTTGGCATCGAGACTATCAGCAGCACAAAGCAAGTCAAGCTGACAACGAATTGCCCCGCCTCTTTCTCGCTCATATTCTGCACCCTAGCCCTGAAAGCTTTGCCAATTTTCTTAATCATTTTGAAGTACTTCCTCGTCGGGGTTTCTTTACCTTGCCGCCAGCCTTAGTGGGCTTGGCATTCAACTTACACTTCTTACCTTTGTGCATGGTTACCTCACCAGTTGATTGCGTTTAATTCAGTTTCGTTAGCTGCTGCCTCGATCTGCGCTCGAACCTGTCTAGCTTTGACATGGCAGCTATCAACGTGCGCTGCAAGAGCCAAGCCAACCTGCTTGATCTCTGTCGCCGTAAAAGTCTGCGCTGTGTTATCTGCCAAGGTCCAATCGACCGATTGTTCAGGGTCAATCTGAGCCCTTAACACTGCACCCTGAAGTCTCTGCTGTGAAACCTCGTCACATTGAAAGGTGTAGCTGTCCCAAGTAAATGTGCTGAACTCTTCAGCATCTCTCGCAGCTTTGATTTCTGACCACTTGCCATCTTTCTTTTCTTGCAGCTCACGCGGGTCTGTCCACTCGCCCAACACTTCGTCCCAAAAAGTGTAAGGCACTACCGGCAACATCGGTTTATCAGTAAGGCTGATCGATCCCATGTCATGGTCGTATCTGTACTTAAACTCCGAAGACAATAAACCCATCGGCAGCTCGCCAATCTCAACCCAGATTTCGTCCTCTGGGAAGATGGCGTCGTACTCGGGGACTTGCATATATCCCATGATGTAGCCGCTCTGATCTACTCTTATATATGTGTTCATCGTTTTGCCGCCATGACAACAATCTTGCCTACAAAGGAAGTGCCTGATTTCGTAGACGAGCCACCAGGATTAGACGTGCAGCTCACACGCAAATTGATGTTCTTGTTGTAACTACCCCCTACTAGAAAAGAACCGAAACTAGTGACCGCGATACCCGCTGCACCAAAAGTGGCTCCAACAGTGTTGTGCAAAGTGGTCCCTGAATAGATGTGGAGTCGCAGGTTAGTAAGGTTGGTAGAAGTGGAGTAAGCAGAAACGACACCCATAATTATTAAACGTGCAGTCTGGCCTGTAGGTATACCGAGGTTACTGACATTCACTCCAACTACTTGCGCAGCAGTACCTGACAAAAAGTGGTTGTTAAGTGATCCCTCTGCAAACCGTGGAACGATGACTGCCTCACCGGCCAGGAGCAAAGTCGTAATTTCTGCCGTGCCAATATCAGCAGTTTGGATTGTCGCGTCTTGGATATTTGCACTTGTGATTGTTGCGTTAGCAATCTTAGCGCCGGTAAT
>NYWG01000282.1 GCA_002684915.1 Verrucomicrobiales bacterium | reverse complement strand
GGCGAGGAACATAAAGAAACTCTAATTGACTCACACAACTACGCGAACAATCTTATTTGTCTAGAGCGCTTCGGAGAAGTTAAACAACTTCTGCACAAACTGCTGCCCGTGGCGCGACGCGTTCTCGGAGATCATGATATAATCACGCTTAGCATGAGGAAAGTTTACGCGCGGGCGATCTGTTGTGGGGCTTTCTGTGACCCCAGTGTCACGCTCGACGATGTCTGCGAGGGCGTGTCGACGCTCGAGGACGCGGGACGGATCGCGCGGCGCGTGCTCGGAGAAGCACATCCGGCCACAGTGGATATTGAACACCATATAACATGCGCCCGCGCCGCCGAAGAAATGCTCCGCGCCGCGCCGCCGGACCACTGGTGGCACACAGCCGGTGGGCCGCGCCGACCGGCCGCGACGCAGTTTACGGCTCCATCGTGGGGGAAACGTTCCACAGTTATATTTAATATGCAAAAAGTTTGACATAATTTATTAGAATATATGGTTATACTGGGGAATGGGAATGTGCTGAAAGGCATCAAACTGGCCAGAAGAGCTTGCCCGTGGGTGCCGTTGGTTCTGTTTGGTACGTAGAATCTTCTTCAGCAGGGTCGTCCAAGTTTCTAAGCTCAGGTTTGATTGAGATAATGGCTGAAAAAATGTTTACGGGCCCATAATTTAATTTCTTTTTTTTAAAGCCACTCACCGTCGGAAAACTAACGTCGATTCCATATTTATCTGCTAAATTATATGCAAATTTTTGAAATTCTTTACGTATCTCAACTGCAACTGGTTTTGTTATTCTAGATAAAGCTTTCGGTACTACTTTAAGGTCATTTTTTCCATATTCCTGGGGGTATCCGTACTTCGCATTCGCCGTCTTCACTTTGGTCAGTTTTTTCTTCGTTCTCTTTGTCTTCGCTGTCTTCGCTTTAGTCGCTGTCTTCGCTTTGGTCGCTGTCTTCGCTTTGGTTGCCGTCTTCGATTTTGTCGCTTTCTTCGCTTTTTTTTCGTCGTCGTCGATTGAATTAAGCCATACATGGTAATGTGGACATACTTCAATTTCTTTCCTTAGTTTTGTTCTTTCATATCCAGGTGAATATTTGTCCATAAAACTTTCAACAGACCCGCCCATGGCAATATAATAATCAAACCACTTGCCGCGTTTTCTACCCTTTAGCGCAGAACACTCGGCCGCCGTCGAGGACGGCGTGTCTTTTGTAGCACTACTGGCCGCCACATCTACCTCTTTCCGTTGTGGATGCTGGTGGATCTCTTCCGCGGCCATATTGCTGCTTCGAATGTGTTAGCACCTTTGGTAAAATTCGGCCGGAGGAATGCCAGTATATTATCCTCCACTGGAGGAAGGCACCAATTCTAACACATGCTTCCTGCAAACGGATTGATTCCTTTTCGTCGCAACCGCGCATCTACCAAACGTACACGGACTACACCAGAAATACACCAGAGGTCATATGACGAAGAATTGAATCAAGAATATAAAAGACAGTGCAGACCAATCCAAAACGTAACCCTGCCAAGTCTTGACAAGCCCCCGGCGCCGTCGCACCAGAATCTCGACGAGCTGTCGAAGCCCGAGCTCATCAAGATCATCCTATCGGCCGAGCGTTCTGATCGTAATCACGCTCAAGTGGCAAAGAAAGACAAGCGCGATGAGTTTGATTCTGACGACGACCAAGATGAAATTTGCTATTCTGATTTGTTTGATGAGGTAGAATTGCTTAAGCAACAAATGAAAGTTTTGAAACAAAAAGTGAGTGATTCCGAAGCGTGTTGTATCCACCAAAACGAAGTCATACGACTCATAACTCGAGACGATATAAATGATGATACTACAATACACAAGCGACAATTAACTAGATATTATAACAGCATAACACAAGCAGTAAAAACAAAAATCAACGACGAAGATAAACAAAAAATTTGGTTAATCCTGTTTGATGTCGATGCCGAGCAAGAAGTGTCGTCAGATACAAAAGCTATTTTAAATAATATATAAGTTTGTTATACAAAAAAAAAAACTCTATTATCTAAGTAAATGAGTTTAGTTTTAGATCTAGTAATGTATTGGCAAGCAGGTCAAAACAGAATGAGACGCAAAAAATATTGCAATTATCTCATAGAATTTGTTACGTGCGGTACATTAGTTGAAAGAGACGATTTGTCTCAAATAAAGCTCTGGTTTTGCTTCATAACTTTAACTTCTTATTTTCTGTATTTGAAGAAGTTATCGAATCACCTTCTTCACAAATTTGGATATTCTCTTTCATACGAAAAAAAATATCGAAAGAAGTGGCCAAGATCAGTAGATGCCCTAATAATAAGTTAGCATTGTAATTACTCAACTAGGGGGGGGAACGGGCGTCGCACAGCAAAAGGCGTGTTCAGTCAGAGTCAGTCAGAGAATCGCTGTCGCTGTCGCTGTTGCCCGGCTTAGGGCCGGCGAGCTGACGCCATTGTCTTGCAGAAGCGTTTCTATCGCCGGGTTCATAGCGATCGGGCTGATTCTTCGGGCGCTCTTTTTTACTGATTTTGCGTTTTTTGGCAGATGGTTTCGTCTCTGGTTTTGTCTCTGGTTTTGGCGTCTGTGGACGAAGTTGAGGCCAACATGCATAGATATCGTCACGTGCTTTCTTCTTTTCCTTCGGTGTCAAGTCGTCATACTGTTTTTCGGTTTGCAGGGTACCGTCGGGGTTTTTGGTTTGAAGCCAGACAGTTAACCACGGTCCTTTAGATCTTCCAGATCTTCCAGGTCTTGCAGGTTTTTTCTTTTTGTTTGCATCTTTAAAGTTCAAGAATTTCCCGATCACTGGTTTATCACTATCTAGAATTGTGGCCGACGAATATATGCATTTTAATTGTTCAATTACGTCCGTCGTTATCATCTTGTTGGAATCTATCCATAGTTCATAAAACTTCTCTTGCGATTGATATTTTGCAAACATGTCGTTTTTGTATTTTGTTAAAAAATCGCCGAGAATCTTATATGTTACAGACGACTTTATTTCCACACTTTCGGCCACGGGCACTACGCGTCCCAAGGAATCGAGACATGGCCCGCCAAAAAAACCGTCGAATTCAGTTCCGTCGAATTCATGAAATCGCATTAAATCAGACAGAATCGGGTTCGTTTCTGTTGGTTTAGGGTTTCCATAAATCCAAGGGTGAGTTGTCGTCAATAAAGATTCAAGGCTAGTGTTTTCCGATCCAACAAAATAATCGTCGGTATCCCAAAGCGAGGGTATTAAGCTTTCAAAAAGTTTTTCTTTTTTAGTGATCGTCTTTTCCAATAAATTAGGTTCTCTGCCTGAATCGTCCGCCGCCGAACACAATTCGGCCATCGCTAGGGCCATGCTTTGGCAGGACATCCGTACTCAACGGGAGTAAACGACTTTATATTTTCCTCCATGGAGGCCATAGATCGCGACCAACGCACACTGAGCTGGGATACGGGGGAATAATGGGATTTGACGATA
Organism: Verrucomicrobiales bacterium; assembly: GCA_002684915.1. Lineage (GTDB taxonomy): Bacteria > Verrucomicrobiota > Verrucomicrobiia > Limisphaerales > UBA1096 > UBA1096. Next base: position 7,650 of record NYWG01000282.1, on the reverse strand, counting down.
TTGTGTTTGACAACAGAATTGAGCAGAAGACGAAAACCATGCTGAATGGACTTATTGGGTACTATGATTACGAGAACTGGGACGACCTTGAAAGTATGGAAACCGGTACACAGGTCTACAGTGCCTACTCTTTGATATGGCGCCAGTTATACAATATAAATTTGGTTATGATGGTTGGAATGTCCCCATTCGGCCCAAATCCAGAAATGAAACAGAAATTGAAAAAACATGTCAGGAAGCAGGTTCTGGAAATGTTCAAAAAAAAACTTGGTCCCGGCCTTCTTGGCCGTAAACATAAACACTATGATAAAATCGTCGCACTGCACCTCCTGTCCATCCAAGAAGAAAATGACGCGGCCCAAGCAGCTTTGCACGCGGCGGCCCTCGCTGCCGGCGGCGCGTGATTTTTCCTTCGTTTTTCCTGATCTTCGCTGTAGTATAACTACTAGATTTAATCATTTTAAGCATGGGATATTGGGGGGGTTATTTGGGGTTTTCCCGAAGGCGGTGCTAATTGTTGTCGGTGCGTTGCTTGCGCGGTGACGGCAACGCAGCTTCAAGGGCACCCGGCTCAAGGGCGTCGTGACTGTAGGCCGACGACGATGCACTTCGGCTTCGCCCCACAGATGGACTGTCTTTTTTTTCTTCTTCTTCTTTTTCTTCTTCTTGTTCTTCTTCTGTCATATGACCGGCGTTTAGACATGTAATAAACGGTTTATTGCGCGATAATACCCGCGAAAGTCGTTGTAAATTATCACAAGCGGGCGTGCCCGTCCGGGTTTTGGTTAAATCCAAAATTTGTTGTTCCAAGTCAGGGTTGTATTTTCTTATTGTGTTCAACGCTTCCTGATCGTTGGCTATCTTAGATAAAACGTCGTATGTTTCACGGTAACTCTTTTTAGCCTTTTGTAATTTAAGACGTTGCTGCTCAAAAAGACCACGGAACGTGCACACATTTCCCCTGAGATCATGCAAAAACATGTCGATGACACCTTTTGTTTGCATCTTGATATGGTTTCTTCTTTTTTTTAAAAATTCATCGTTTTGGTTCAAGTTTTTCAATTGCTTTTGATGATTTGACACAAATGTTTGCGAAAATGTGTCCGTATCAATGTGTCCATAGCGATTGATAATTGTAAAAATGGATTTTTGGGCTGCTGTAATGTCTTCTTGCGTTGTCAAAAAACCGGGCTTCAATCCTACTAAATATGTGGGATTTAGGCTCTTGAGACCTTGTAGATCAGATAGATAATCATGAGCTGGTATTGATGGCGCGGCGTTCATGTCTGGGGTTGGATGATGTGTTAGCAATTTGGTAAAGTTTGACGGGAGGAATGACTGGCATTTTAATGGTTATTTACCTCCAGGAACAAACTAGTTTTTGCATATTAACCGAAGTTTTTGCTCATTAATCAAATCGGGTGGGGTAGGCTAGGGTGTAGGTTGTATATTAACTATAATTCTTCCCAGTAATAAAAACTTTGCACATTAACCTTCTAAAAATTATCTTAGAAATTTCTCTGGACCAATAAATCTTTCTCTGGCATATTAACAAAACTTTTGCATATTAACTATAACTGTCGAGGGTGTAATTATATTTTGCATATTAACCAAAACTTTTGCATATTAACCAAACTTTTTGCATATTAAATATAACTGTGGAGTGTAACCAAACTTTTTGCATATTAAATATAACTATGGAGTGTAATTAAATTTTTGCATATTAACCAAAACTTTGCAATTAATTAGAAACTTTGCAATTAATTACAAACTTTGCATATTAACCAAAACTTTTGCAATTAATTACAAACTTTGCATATTAACCAAAACTTTTGCTAATTCATACATTCTGTGCCCCCTTAGAAATAAAACTAGACAATAAATCTATCTCTGGCATATTAACCAAAACTTTTGCTCTTTCATACGAAAAAAAATAATAAACCGAAATTTTTGCTAATTAACCGAAATTTTTGCTCTTAGAAATTTCTCTGGACCGATAAATCTTTCTCTGGCATGGCATATTAACCAAAATTTTTGCATATTAACCAAACTTTTTGCATATTAAATATAACTGCGGAGTGTAATTAAATTTTTTGCATATTAACTATAACTGTGGAGGGTGTAATTAAATTTTGCATATTAACCAAAACTTTGCTAATTCATACATTCTGTCCAAAACTTTTGCATATTAACCAAACTTTTTGCATATTAAATATAACTGTGGAGTGTAATTAAATTTTTGCATATTAACTATAACTGTGGAGGTTAACCAAAACTTTGCAATTAATTACAAACTTTGCATATTAACCAAACTTTTTGCATATTAAATATAACTGTGGAGTGTAATTAAACTTTTTGCATATTAAATATAACTGTGGAGTGTAATTAAACTTTTTGCATATTTAACCAAAACTTTGCAATTAATTACAAACTTTGCATATTAAATATAACTGTGGAGTGTAATTAAACTTTTTTGCATATTAACTATAACTTTGCAATTAATTACAAACTTTGCATATTTAACCAAAATTTTGCAAACAGTGTCTTTCTTTAGAAAACTAACTACCGGGCCCGGACAAAACCCGCGCGCTCGCGCTTATCCCGCGCGCGCTAAGCCCCGGCTCGACTGATTTGGGATTTTTTTAATTTTTTTTATACGGGGCGGGGGCAAGGCTTAGTCGCAGTCGTTGCAAGCCTTAAGGGCCGGGGGTTGTTGGTGGGGTGTACATGTTGGCGAGAGTATCATCTAAACTGTCGTGTAACGCCGGCGATTGAGCGCGTAAGTCGTTTTCGTCGTTGTCGTCGTTGTCGTCGTCGTCACTGTCGTGCTCACAGTCGCCGTAGCCTTGTGCTTGAGCGGCTAAGCGCAAAGTTGAAAAATGGTTTCTTCTTTCTACTTTTAATTTAACCTTTTCAGGGTCTGTGATTTCAGTAAAACCTGAAACATACTTTCCATAAGATGACATGCGAGTCTTAAGGTGTTTTATCATACAGGTGCCTTGGCGCATATCCACCCCAATAAGTTTTAATAAGAGTGACGAGTGCAGATACTTGCACGTATTCCAGGTTTCAAACTTTAAAAAAGCAGATGAGTCTTGGTTTAACATTGTAATTTCACCGCCTTTAAAAGGATAAGATCTAAAATCAGTATTTGTATCGTTCATAAGCAAACCAATAGCCAACGGACCGCCGCATAAAGCAACAATTCTTGGAACGTTGAAGGCAATCGCTTCTTTCTTAGGACTGGTTTGAATATCTTCATTTAAAAAAAAACTCATGCCAGAGGTTCCATAAATTGCCGCATTTTTAATATCTTCTATATTCATATGTTTTCGATTGGGCATATCTTTCAACGCGCGATTTACAGCACCATTTAAATACGATGACAAATATTTCTCTTTGTTTTGATATTTCTCTATAGCGTGATAAGCTTTTGTAGAGAAGCCGCCATTTTGGTCTTCAACTAGCTTGTTGTTGGGATGTGGATCGAATATAGATAAAGATAGATCAACACACGTTTTTGAGAATCCACAAGGGGGGTCAAACGTATTTTTATTAGAAATATTGGCATGGTAGGGGTCAACGCCAAACATAGAATACATAACCAGTCTCTGTAATTTTGATCTATCCATAAAATCCTTTGTGTTCCGAGCGTTACGAAATAATTTATATGCGCCACCATTTGGACCGTCACTGGCCTCTCTATAGTGATTAGCAGGCTTATTTATCAGAGGAAAACCACCCTGAATTTTACTGACATCTCTTAGACCACCCATTTTTTTTTTCTTTATTTTCTTGGCCTGTTCCCGTAACTCTAAAATAGAGATATTCATGTGAAAATGATAATCCGCCAGTAATCTTCCGCGTTGCCTGTATTTCATCAGCCTTACTAGAAAGTCTTTTAGTTTGCGAATTGCTTCCGTTCTTAGGAACAGTATCCGAGTAAGTGTTTAAATTGGTGATGACGTTGAACTGTTTACCAGCCCCACAAAGGCCATTATTTCCCAGCGTAGGCATGGGATGATTCATGTCCCAATCGTCGATAAAAAATAACTTTCCAGGGCCAATATACTGTTCTAATTTAGTGTTGGCAGCAAGTATGAATTTGACATATTGAGACGAATTTTTAAATTCTTTTGCTATGTAAAACAGAGAAAAATCGTATGACGACCATTGATGAAAAGTCGGCGGTTTGCTTGGGATTAAGCCATACGACGAATATTTGATGTCGTTGATGATTCCAAAACCAACGCCTTTTAAAATATAATGATGCGATGCTCTGTCATCCGTCAAACATTTATATTTTTTTAAATTTATACTTGTGGTTTGACGATCATGCGACGATAATAATAAATCTAATTTCGTTGTAACGCAAAGGCGCAAAGATGTCATTACAATCAAGTCCGTGATATGGTCAGTGCCAAATTTATGCTTTATGATTCTATCAATAGTGTTTTCTCTATGTTCGCAAATCCTTTTCTGCTGGGCCGTGTTCATCATTTCCAATTTTTTGGCTCGTATTTTCTTATGAGCAAGTCCTGACGGTACGTCGCCACAATCTAACGGTTGTTCGTTAGGTAATTTTTTAAACACAATAAAAGATGGTGAAGAAGCACACTTTGATTCGTAAAGATTAAATTTTGGCGATATTATGAGCTCACTGTAAGGTACGTCGCCCGTGTAATTGACTATCGCGTTCGTATCATCTTCTGTTGCTTTTGATAAATGGTCAAACTGGCGTTTTCGATGAGGTTTATGTTCACACACGGGAACAGTGCTATTAAAATTTATTTGAAAATCTGTATCTACAACAGGTTCTTGGAATTTGTCAGGCTTAATCAATTTGCTTTGGATCGGTGCTGAAAGGAATATCTGAAATATTAACATAGCAAATGCTATGACGCCAATGCTTTCTTTTTTTCCAGCACCGTCGCTGATGTTACGATGTACGTGTTCAGCTATGGTACGTAAAACTGAGGCAGCATCAATGATCCCAATGTCGTCGTCTGAGTCTGCATGCTCTTCATCTGTCGCGGCAGTTTGCATAATTTTTAAAATCTCTTTGTAAATGCAATAAGCGTTCTCGCTTTCAATAGCTTCAGTTAGATTAGTTATTTGCTTTTGTGTTTTGACCAAATGAATTGAGCCTTGATTTAATTTAACTTTTTTGTTTGAGCAAAAATCAATAAGAAGACATTTTTTGACATCGTCTTTGTGCAAAATTTTTAAAGCAAGATTGATCAATCCATTTTCAGATTTTTTATCAAAGCCTTGAGATCCTTCGCAAATCAATTTTTCAACAAACATGTACATCAACCTTGATTTTAAAAAGTTCCATATGTCCTCTTTGCAGTAATCGTTAGACCGTTTCACATAATATGTAATATACTGTGATTTATCGTATTGAACATAAAAAGGTTGTTGTAAAATAACTGCATCCAATATATCATTCTTAATCTCAAGTCGTTGCATAAAGGATTTCATGTCGTTGTTAATGATATTTTCACCACTAGTTTCTACGTTAGAGGCAAAAAGACAGAAATTTTCGGCGATGTAGCTGTTGACTTCATCGTAAAATTTAACCTCGTTTTCATCAGCTTGTTCGTTAGCAATATTTGGAATTGGCGGTACGTTTCTTGTTGGCGAAGGTGGTGGTATTCCACCGCCAAGCAAACTATTTGCGCTAGACGGTGGTGTTCTTTCGTATCGCGGTTGGGGGGTTGTTGGTGGGGTGTGCATTTTGGCGATAGTTTGATGTGTTGGTAGCTCTAACCTACCTCCCCCTAGCAAACCCGAACTTTAGCGAACGGGTTTTATGTTTTTTTTAGTTCGCATGACGGTGCAAGCTAATTAGGGCCGTATTAGGTGCGGGTTTTTACTAAAACGTGCGGGTTTCTATACCTCATATATAAACCAAAACTAGAGTACGGGTTTTTTAGGCTAGGGGTGCCTCGTCGTGCTGTTTTTGATTCAAGTTTCCCAATAATCGTCGGACCTGTCGCTATCATAATCGCTATCAGTATCATAATAATCGCTATCAGTGCGGGAAATATCATGATCGCCATCCTCATCTTCTAGATCCTGCACGTTCCATGTCTTAAGGGACTGGTTCAAAGAGATTGAACGATAAAACAAGTTCCAATTGTTGAGAGGCTGGTTGAAAGATGTTGCACCCACAAACATACCTTTCATATTTTTTACGTTGGACACGTCCCAGTTGTTGAGCGGCTGGTTAAAGGAAGTTGCGCCCGAAAACATAAATTTCATATGCGTCACTTTAGCCACGTCCCAGTTATTGAGCGGCTGGTCAAAAGATTTTGCTTTTCTAAACATATATTGCATATGAGTCACGTTGGACACGTCCCAGTTGTTAAGCGACTGGTTGAAAGATTTTGCGTATGCAAACATAATTCTCATATCCGTCACTTTGGACACGTCCCAATTGTTGAGCGGCTGGTTGAATGATATTGCGCCTTTAAACATGCATCTTATATCCGTCACTTTGGACACGTCCCAATTGTTGAGCGGCTGATTGAAAGATGTTGCGTTATAAAACATGCAATCCATGGTCGAAACATTGGCCACATCCCAATTGTTGAGCGGCTGATTGAAAGATGTTGCGTACATAAACATTTCTTGCATAATTCTCACTTTGGACACGTCCCAATTATTGAGCGACTGGTTGAATGATATTGCCCTGTAAAACATGCATTCCATGGTCGAAACATTGGCCACGTCCCAGTCAGTGAGCGGCTGGTTGAAGGATTCTGCGTATCTAAACATTTCTTCCATTTTCGTCACTTTGGACACGTCCCAATTGTTGAGCGGCTGGTTGAAAGAGCTTGCGTTATAAAACATACCACTCATATTTTTTACGTTGGACACGTCCCAATGATCGAGCGGCTGGTTGAAGCATCCTGCGCCACTAAACATACTTTCCATTTTCGTCACTTTGGACACGTCCCAATTGTTGAGCGGCTGGTTGAAAGAGCTCGCGGGCCCGTCGTCGGGCTCGCGCCAGGTGCCGTCCGCGTAGCGTGCGGCGTTTATAAAAAACATACGACGCATATCTTTTACGTTGGACACGTCCCAATCATCGAGCGGCTGGTTGAAGCATCCTGCGCCACTAAACATTTCTTCCATATCTGTCACATTTGATACGTCCCAATCGTCAAGCGGCTGGTTAAAGGAAGTTGCGTTCTGAAACATATAACTCATATTTTTTACGTTGGATACGTCCCAATTATCGAGCGGCTGGTTGAAGCATCCTGCGCCACTAAACATACTTTGCATATTCTTCACATTTGACACGTTCCAATTATTGAGCGGCGGGTTGAAATGTCTAGGATCAATAAAAGTATTTACGAAGGCATTACGAAACAAACCACCCATATCTGTTACATGAGAAACGTCCCAATTTTCAATTTCGCCAAATCTTTGAAGAACGCTATTTTTTAGTCTTGGATCAGCTGAGAAGTAAAATTGGACGGCTTTGAGAATGAGGTTGTCTGTCAACGGACATCTTACGGCAGGAAGTACATAAGTCCTCAGCACGTCGTAGGGCATCGCTTCAGCTATTTCTTCCGCTCGTCCCTCGGTCATGTCGCCACCAGATAACGAACTCATTTTATTTTGCGATGTGTTGGTGGC
>NYWG01000281.1 GCA_002684915.1 Verrucomicrobiales bacterium | reverse complement strand
CTGTTTCAAGCAATAAAAAATATTTGGTTGATACAACCTCATCTGTAGTTACCATAACTCTACCTTTGGATAGAGAGATAGGTGATTCTATTGAGATGGTAGATGCTGAGGCAACATGGGAGATAAATAATCTTACCATCGCATCTCAGGGTGGAGATACGTTTAAAGACTTTTCGGGTATAGTTAATTCACCTTTAATTTGTGACGTTGGAGGTGCAACTTTACTCTTGATTTGGGAAGGAGACAACTGGAGGTTAATCGCATGAGTCCTTTATATCTTAGTGGTAGTATGCTATCTGGTTCAGGTGGTGGTAGTAGCAGTGGTGGTGGTGGACTACGGTTCGATCAACAAGATAAATTCTATGTTCATGCGTTACGTAGAGATGCTGATGGTATGCTTAGATATACCAAACAAAAGACTAATGAAGGTGGTGTAGTTGATGTTTCTCATAGAACAGATGGATCACAGTTACCTGGATTCTTAGAAGGTATAGACTATGTTGATGAAACAACTGAGAATAAAGAGTATTTAAATCACTCAGCAGATAAATATCAACAGTATAGGTTTGATTTCCGCAAACTTTCATATTATATTGATGACGACGGATATCTCGTCGCACAATTCGGTGATTATGATTATTCGGTAGGACCCAAATAGGAGTTAAAAAAACAAATGGCTGAATTCAGGATTGGTAGACTTAAATTTAATTGGCGAGGTGTGTGGACTCCTAGTACCGCATATGTTATTGATGATATTATAAAGTTTGGTGCGAACACTTATGTCTGTACAGAGAATCATACATCAACTTCTAGTGAAGTAACATTTTATAGTCTAGACTTGGCTAATGGTAGGTGGTCATTACATACGGAAGGATTATCATTAAAAGGTGATTGGGTTTCCAGTACTTTTTATAAAGTAAATGATATTTTCAAATATGGTAATACTCAATATAGGGTAAAGGAATCTTATACTTCTGAGAGTACATTTTCACCAACACCTGGTGGTAATGCAAATATTTTAGAGGAATATTTAGAGTCATTTAATTTTGAGAATACTTGGGATTCTGCAACACAGTATCAGGAAGGTGATGTAGTAACATATGGTGGATATACTTATGTTTCTAAGAATATTAATAGTAATGCAGCACCAGCAACATCAGCTGCTCAATGGGATATTTTAACTACAGGATTTAATGTTGTTGGAACATGGAATTCTGGAACCAGTTATATTCAAGGTGATGTTGTTAAGTTTGGTGGTTCTAGTTATGTTGCTGTAGTTAATAATCTTAATAATTCACCATCAGCAGGTGGTTCTTCTGTTTGGAAATTAGTAGTTGATGGTATAGAATGGAAAGGAAACTGGGATTATTCTACTACCTATAAAAAAGGTGAAGCGGTAAAGAGATTAAGTAACAGTTATATCAGTATTAATGGTACAAATAATTTAAACCAAGATCCTGCTACTGATGCTACTGGTACTTTTTGGAATGTATTAGTAGAAGGTGCTGCTAACAATGTTATGCAGAGTGAAGGTGATTTGGTTTACTATACATCTGGAGCAACAAGACTTCCTGCTGGAACAGATGGACAGACACTTACTATAAGTTCTGGTGGTGTTCCTCAATGGGATAATAATAGTGTAACTAATCCAGTTTTCTATGTAACAGAAGAAGGAAGAGATGATAATGATGGTTCAAATATAAGTAGAGCATTTGCTACTGTTAAAAAGGCATGTGGAATCGCAACTGGTCCTGCTACAATTTATGTTAAGGCAGGTACATATGAAGAGCAATTACCTATTATTATTCCAGAAGGAATTACAATTGTTGGTGATAACTTAAGAACTACAAAAATTAGACCAACTAGTGGAGATTCTCATTTCCAAGAGATAGAATTAGCAAGCACTCCATCAGAAACATATACTGTAGCTAACGCTAGTTATAATAATACTAGTGGAGATATGGTGTTGACTATTGGAGCACATTCACTCCATGTTAATGATAGTATTAAGATTGCTGATGAATCAATAAAATTTAGTTGTAACTTTGGTGGTGCTGTAGGTGCTACTGCTGAGAAATCATATCCTAGACCAATAATTGAGGGTGTAACAGCAGATTATATTACTGGTAAGAATGTAAAAGTTACTGCTGTAGATGCTACTACAATTACTGTTAACGTTAATAAGAAACCAGGACAGGCAATTAGTATTACAGAGGCACATACTTTTGTTAGTGCTACTGCTGGTGGTATTACAAAATCAGAGTTCCAGATTTCTTTAGGAACTATCATTAGTAATGGTGCTGGAACAAAAACTGCGTTGGTTCTAAATGCTGATTATCATGAAAAGAATATTAATATAGCACCATTAACTGGTGGATTGTGGACAACATCAGATACTTGGGATCAAACTGCTACTCCTATAACAATTACTTCTGTTGTAACAAGACCTAATAATGAATCCTATATGTTCTTGATGAGTAACAAGACCATGCTTAAGGATATATTGATGGATGGATTGACTGGATTCCAACCAGCAGGACAAGTTGCTCAAATTAGTGCTTCTATTAGTGGAACTATTGTTACGGGAACAGGATTCTTCCCAGACTTAGTTGGTACAACAGTAACAGGAACAGGCATTTCTGCTGGAACAAAGGTCAATAATTTTATAAGTTCTACTCAAATTGAAGTAGATATAGTTCAGACAGTTGCTAGTACTCAATTAACATTTACTGCTACACCTGGCGACCCAAATAATGCTACTATAAAGGGTGTATATGTTTCATTAAATCCTGCTAGCCCTATTAAAAAATCACCATATGTTTCAAACTGTTCTGCCCAATCTATAGGTGGTGTAGGAGCAATGGTTGATGGACAGGTTCACCGTCAGTTTGCTGACGATGGTATAAATCCATCTAACAAATCAATTGTGATGGACTCCTTTACTCAGATACATGATGGTGGTATGGGATTCTTTATTACTAATGCTGCTGCATCTGAACTTGTTTCTTCATTCACATACTATTGTCATATAAGTTATGCTGCTACTCGTGGTGGTAGAATTAGGTCTCTTGCTGGAAACAGTTCATGGGGTAACTATGGTATTGTAAGTTCTGGATATAGTAATAATGAAAAGGCATTAGAAGGAACTGTTGAAGGGTTAAAACTTCAAATAGATCCATCGACTATAGTTCCTGGTACTTCAGTGGCATTCTCATTAAATGAGAGAATAAAGGGTGCTGATTCTCAAGCAGAAGGATATATTAATAGTATCCAAGGAACTGCTGCATCGGATATGTATTATTCTCTTATCACTGCTGGACCTGTATCTGTTGGTGGAACAGGATTCAGAGCTGGTGAAGAGATTGAAGGATTAACCACAGGAGTAAAGGCAAATTTAATTGCTGCTGATGCTGCTAACAGAGGACAGGATGGTAGAACATTGGTTCTTGCTGGTTTAAGTACGGCAGTTGTTGAGAATGGTAGTATTCAATTCCTAACTGGATCTGGTAATGGTGGTCTTGGTAATCAGACTATTAGTGGTGCTGATCCATTTACATTTGTAATTAGTGGTGTAAGTAGAATTGGTGCTGATGGAAGAGGATCTATTGTTATTGATAGATCAGAATGGACTACAACAGGTGCTGCTCATACTGGTGGCATTACTAATATAATCAAGTATCCTAACCAGACTACTTCTGGTGCTACATTACTTACTCCTTTGTATGCTAATGAAACCACAATTAATTGTTCTACAATTACTGGATTCAACCCTAATGAATTTGTTCTGATTGATCAGGAGTTGTGTAAGATTTCTTCTTTCCCAACATCAAACTCAATTACAGTAACAAGAGCATCTCAAGGAGCAGGTATAGCATCTGATTATCCTACTGGACAAGCAATAGTTTCAATTGGTGCTAGTTCTGTCGTGAATAATGCTGAGACATTTAAGGATTTTGAGTCTAGTGATATATCAATGAGAGTATTTGATGCTTCTGTATTTGAATTAGATCAATACTATAAGATTGAGGATGAGTTTGTTAAGGTAAGTGGTATAAACACTGATACTCATGGATTAACTACACTAACACTTGTTGAAGACAAAGCTGCTAAGTGCTATGATGAACAGGATATTAACATTAGATATATCTTCAGTCAGGCAAGATTAACAGGACATGACTTCTTACAAGTAGGAACTGGTGGAACAGTTACAACTAACTGGCCTGATGTTCCTGAGCAAGATCCTGTTCAATCTCAGGAAATTAATGAGAGTTATCCTGGTCGTGTTTTCTATGTGTCAACTGACCATGAAGGTAACTTCCGTGTTGGTAGATACTTCCGTGTTAACCAGGCAACTGGATCAGCAACATTGAACGCTAACGCATTTGATCTTTCTGGTTTGACTAACTTACAATTGGGTTCTATTGGTGCTCAGTTGGGTGCTTCTATTAATGAATTCTCAACAGATGGAACATTATCTCAGAATAGTCCTGAGAAATGTCCTACACAATCTGCTGTGAAGACCTATGTTGATACAAACATAACCAATTTGACTAATGACACTAACGTTGGATTAACATCTGTTCAGACAGATGCTCTAACTCAGGCATTCTGGCTTGGGTTGAGTGCTTAATAATTAAGACCTATAAATACTACAAGAAGAGGAACACTTTTAAAAAATGGCATCTGGACTATTAGGACAAGCTGCATTGGTTGGGGCCACAACCACCACAGTATATACAGTTCCTGCATCTACACTTGGTGTGTTGAACATTAACATTGTTAATCGTGATACGGTTAACACTGCTAGTGTAAGAGTGGCATTAACAACTGCTACTTCAACAGATGATCCAAGAGATGTGGAATATATCGAGTATGGAGCTGAAATTCCTGCGAAAGGAGTTTTGGAAAGAACTGGCATAGCACTTGACGCAACAAAGAATGTTGTTGTCTATGACGCACAAGGTACTTGTAGCGTGAGTGTATATGGTTTAGAACAATCAGCATAAGGAGAGTTATTAAAAGATGGCTAGATTTTTAGGAACTGCTGCTGGTCGTGCCACTGGAGGAGGTGGTGGAGGCGGTCTGTTCACCAAAGCAAAGGTATTTACATCTGCAGGTTCTTCTACCTATGATGTTCCAGGTAGTGCTAAGACTGTAAAGGTTTTTGTTGTTGGTGCTGGATCATGTTATAGACCAGGTACTTACTGCTTTAATAGTGAGAATTGTTGTTCAGGTGTTAATAATCCTAGAAGATGGTATAAAGCATGTTTCTGTGGTCATTTAACTGGTGCTGGTGGTGGATATGCTGAAAAGACATGGACAGCAAAGGATGATCAGATCGGTGGTAAACAGTTAACAGTTGTTGTTGGAACGCAAGGTGGTTCTTCAGCAAGTAGTGTAGATGGAACAGGATTAACTGCTGTATCTGCTGCAAATGCTACAGATGCAGCATATAGTTGGGCATGTACAAATAATAGTACAGCAAGAGATAGTTCTCTAGATAATCCAATAGAAGGTGGATTTAAATTACCTGTTTGTGGATATCAAAATAGTTTTAGTGGATATACTAATGCTGGTGGAACTGCTAGTGGTGGAGATGTAAACCGTACAGGCGGTAAAGGTGTAATGATTCCTGAATTCCTGTATGATTCTTGTATGGATGCCTACAGTCAGGATATAAGTGGTGGACCCCCTGGAGGTGGTGGTGGTAGTGGAAACCAAAGCTCATGTTGGGTAAACCCTATTATATGTTGTATGTGTTGGAGATCATACCATACTGTATTTGGTGGTAACTGCTGGTGGAACCCTTGGTGTTGTAATAATTGTACATGTTATTATCTTTGTGCTAATATTAATAGTTTATGTGCGACTGGTGGTAGTGCACCTCCAGCACTTGGTGGAACTCCTAGAAAAGAGATTAGTTTCTATTATAGAGGAAAGAACGAACAAGAAACATGTTATGAGTCAAGTTGTTCTCTTCGTGGTAGATTTGATAACTATAGTTTGGGAACCACAGGTGCTCCAAGAACTGCTCCAGAGGGTGCAGCAATTGGATATGAATTAGATGATGAGATGGCACACGTAATTCCAAAAGGAATTGGTGGTTCATCTGGATATAGTGCTGGTAACGGTTCTGATGGTAGATCTGAAGGCATACTTGCTGATGTTACTCCATATAATATTCTTGCTAGATGTGAACTTGCTGCTGGTAGCAGTGGTGGTGGCGGTGGAGCTGAAATAACTATCGAATGTGGTCAAAACTTTAGTTATGGTTTCGACTTTGTATTCGGTGGAAGCTCTGTAGGATGTGTATGTTATTGTTATTATCCTGGATCTTTCAGTTCTGATCAAAATATTAAAGCATCTGGAACATCTTACAACTGCTGTAGTTATTGTGCTGGATTTGGTTGGAATTATGTTTATGGAAGTTGCCAAAGTAATCAACCAATGTGTTGGACTATGCCTTATGGACAGGCTGGTGCTGCTTCAGGAGGAGATCAACCAACTGATAGGGACTGTGTTTACAGAACATGTTATAATATGTCATATCTTCATGACACTGAAGCTGGTAAAGTTGACACTTATACCATCCCATTATCAACATTATTAAATGCTGATACTGATGGTAATCAAGAAGACATTGAATATGGTAGAGGTTCCACGCTAACTTCATCGGCACTACCTGGTGGTGGCGGTAATAAGGAGTTTACTAGTGGTGGATCGGGTATGGTTGTATTAGTTTACGGATAGGCACTATGTATTACATTAGAACAACAAAAAACAAGTATGACGTTGATGTGATCATAGATATCACAACCGATGCTACCTTTAAGAATCACACTTCTCTTGATTGGAAGGATTGTGATCTACCATCACCTGGTCCTACAGTAGGACATTATTGGTATAATGGAAAGTCTATTGGATTAGATTCAGCAGATTATAGTGAAATTCAAGCTATTATTGAGGCTGTTGAAGCACCAATATTAGTACAAAGAGAAGCAGATGACCCAGGTCCTTTAGTAAGACCTGATATTTCTCAGGACGCAGTTGTACCTGAAGAAGCACCTTATACTGGTGGTGCTTCTCAGTTTGCTGAAGACCAAAAGAAAAGGACTGCTATAGCTGAGGCTAAGGCACATCCTAAGTCAGTTGCTACTCTTAGGAAACCAAGCTATATTGATGAACCACACCAAGTTATTGCTACTGAAGCAAATTATGCTAGGTTGTGTGATCAATTAGAGAGTGCTCAGGTTATGAACGCAGGATTTTCTACAACAACGAATTATACTGTGACACCTGCACCTGATGATATGTCATTTACTACCATTACATTTAATCCTGAGTTGGTATTCCCTGATAAGGATCCAATTAGTGGTGAAAAAATTGGTATAACTACCATGAATTGTCCTCCTCAAGATGAAACTGATGGTGATATAACCGATTTCATAACTTATTGGGCAGAAATGGAAGTGGAGATTCAGAAAGAAGTGGATCAAATGAAATCAGATCTAGGCTTGTAAAATCCTAGATCTTGGTGTATACTATATAATGTAACAATTGACCTTTATTATGGGTACGAATGAAAAAAGTATTTTATATTAATGGCGGTGCTGGTAGAGTTTTATGCTCTATACCCGCTTTTTTAAAGCGTAAAAAAATACATGGGGATGATTTTTATATTATTTCTGAGAGTGGCATTGATTTTTTCATTGGTATTCCAGAGTTAATTGATTTAGCTTTTACCCCACACCATAAAGGTATATGGGAATCTATCATTAAACCTAATGAAATTGTTACTGTAGAACCATATAGGGAGCATGGATATTACAATCAAAAGAAAACATTAACAGAAGCTTTTGATAAGATAATTAATAATACAGAAGATCATTCTGATTTACCTCCATCACGAATAGTGCTGAGTCAAGAGGAGGAGATGAATGCAGTTGATGCTCTTATGAATGTTAAAGAGTATCATAAGAAAGATAAAACCGTAGTTATTCAACCATTTGGTAGAAGTTCTCAGTTACACAAAAAATCAGGTCATACTTTTGATCCTTCTGCTAGGTCATTAGGTACAGATGATTACTTTTATATTTCTGAAAGGATAAGAAAGAAATATAATTGTATTGTTATGAGTGAGCATAAGTTTGAAAATGATGAGAATATGTATATTGATTCTCCTTTGAGAACTTGGTCTGCTGTTATAGAAGCTGCTGACTATTTTGTTGGTGTAGATTCTGTAGGACAACACATAGCACGTATTTTTGATAAACCAGGTAGTGTTATATTGGGTTCAACTTTTGCTGAGAATATTACATATTCAGAACATTTTAATATTGTGGAAAAGAAAAACTCTCAAAAAAGATATTCACCTATTAGAATAGATGGTATTGATGGTGAGTTAATTAATAGAATTAATGATAGTTGTATGCAGTTTAGTAGAAAAGAACTAGATGATGTTGCTAATAATATTATGCGTCACATTAAACAAAAAATAGGAGCTTAAATTAATGATTATTGTTTCAATTGCTCGTGGTCATAATTCCAGCACAACTTTAATGGTTGATGGTGAAATTATATTTTATTTGGAAGAAGAGAGGTTAACTAGATCAAAGTATGATGGTGCTCCTCTTGCTGGATTAATTAAAGTATTTGATTATGTTGATTATATCGATCATTTAGTTGTATGCCATACTGCTCCAGACAATCCTATATTAGATTGGACTGGTGAATGTGTCTATGATGGATTAATTCGTAAATTAGCAAGGGGTAGGTTTGATTATCAGACACATAATGTAGCATTAATGCATCATGAACTTCATGCTGCTTGTGGTTATTTTAATTCTGGATTTGATACTGCTGCTTGTGTTATCGCTGATGGTGCTGGTTCTTTCTTATCTCTTAATCAAGAAGCAGACTGGGTTAAGAATACTCTATGTAAATTTATTGAAAAACCTGTATTTGAATTTGAAACTATTTTTCATGTGAGTGATGCTGGAGATTTTGATACTGTTTATAAACATCTTGGTTCTTCAGAAGCAATAGGATTTAATAATCCATCTCCTGGTTTTTATGTTACTGAACATCCAGGATTTACTAAAACTTATGAAGCAATAACTCAGTTTTGTGGATTCCCTGCTATTGAAGCAGGTAAATTGATGGGTCTTGCTCCCTATGGTAAACCTAATAAAGATCTACCAAGATTTATTGATGATAATAATCATTGGATAGATAGGCAAGTTATTCTACCAACATATCCTAATGCTGCTCAGTTAAATTTCCAAAAGTATGATATTATTAGAGAAGATTTTGATGAGTGGACTGGTGATGGAAGTTATACTGACATACAAAAAGATTTAGCTTACGCTGTTCAAGAACAAACTTCTGAGGGAATGTGTACGTTAATTCAAAAGGCTCATGAAAAAACTGGTGAAACTAATATTGTTATATGTGGTGGATATGGTTTGAATTGTGTTGCTAATTATAAGTATGCCAAGCGTTTTCCTGATCTAAACATTTACTGTGAACCAGTATCTCATGATGGTGGAACATCAATTGGTGGTGCTAAAAAATTATATTATGAATTGGAGAAGAAACATCCACCAAAACAATCATTAATTTATTATGGTCCTCAGTATAATCCTTCTTCTTATGAAGATACTATAAAGGATTTAGATACCACAGATACTTCTTATGATGATATTGCTAAGTTGATTCGTGATGGTAATATTGTAACTATCTTCCAAGGAAGATCTGAGGGTGGTCCTAGAGCACTTGGTAATCGTTCTATATTATTTGATCCTACCATTAAGAATGGTAAGGATCTTGTTAATGAGGTAAAACATAG
>NYWG01000280.1 GCA_002684915.1 Verrucomicrobiales bacterium | reverse complement strand
GGCGAAACACTTTTCACAACCTTCCGTGATGACACAATTCCTATTTTGATGACGGGCGCAGAGTAGCGTACGCACTTGACAGATTTTTAAGGTGAAATATTGCTAAGTTATATTTTGAATAGAAAACGAAAAAAAGCGAAAGCATCAGAAAAGTTGGTTGATCAGGAATAAATTATACTAGTCTCTTTTTTTAGAGATCTTTTTGTCACTGTTGTGGAAACCGGAGTGCCCGGAGGAAAACCACTGAGGAAAGTTTCTTTTGGTAGTCTTGTGTCTTTGTCGACATCTTTTCTCAGGGTGGAAACCGGAGTGCCCGGGGGAAAACCACCCGCCCAGGTAACGGCAAGTCATTGCCAATGCCTGGGCATGGAGTCTGACGGGCAGTAGGTGCGGACTCAATTTGCCGACTGGGCCCTGAACACGAGCTCGCCAGAAGGCTTGCAGCTGGAGGAAGCTGTCTTCGCCGACCGACTGGGCCCGAGCAGGAGCTCACCAGAAGGCGCGATGGCGCGAGCGAGTGAAGAAAATATGCTTTGACTGACTGACCCGTTGTTGCAGATGCTGCTACCTCCTCCTCGTCGTCGGATGTCGCCCCAGATGGTCTTCTCGGCAGAAAACAATCCTTCTTCGTCTACCAGTCTTCTTCATCTTCAACCAAGGACACCGCGACCCGCAGATGATGATCCGATGACTACTTTGCGAAACCCTCGTTTGCAGAGTGAAGTGAAATGAAGAGGCTAACTTGAAATGAGCTATATTTTCCTTGATAGAAGTTGAAACAATTGCTGTCAAGGATCATCCTCCCGACGGCGGCGAACCAGTCGCCGCCGCGGCGGGCCCACACGGAGCTCACCGCCGCGGGGGCAACTGGCGTCCTCTTCTTCTCCCAGGATCCTCCCCGACTGATCAACGTTCCTTCTTCAGCTACCAGTCTTCCCTCTTCTCCCAGAATTCGACGACGACCCCCGAGATAGACGACAAACTCGTTAACTGCGAAGAAACGGACGGAGCGACGAAGAAGTGCTTTGAGGTGAATGTGGACGGAAGACGACGGGATGAGAAGTGGACGGCGGCGGCGGCGAAACGAACTCGGTGTTACGAGCGACTGTCAACTAAGAGGTCTCCTCCGCGGTGAAGGAGACAGCGGCGACGGCTGTGGCGACTTCATAAAACCCCACTGAACGGCCGGCCCAGCCCAGGGAGCGGCCTCGGCGGCAGTTGAATCACAGTGGAGGTTTGACGAAGTGAGGCAGGAAAGTGGAAGAGGGCGAAGTGGGCGGGCGGTAATGGTGGCGGGCGAGACGGCGGCGAAGGCGACGTCTCAGGGAAATGAACCGATGGTTGCAACGATGGCGATCCAGGATCGACCTAGGGATCTCCATCATCTCCTCCTCCGCCAGCGGGCGGGCGGCGCGGCGGCCAGCAGGGGTCCCCTCCTTCCCTTGATAAACTCTCCCAAAGGACTTCCCAGCCCACGTGCAGACGCAGGTTCCCCCAAAGTTCCCCAAGGCCGCGCTCACGGCGGCCAAAGTTTTCCTAACCGGTGTCGGAGCCCCGAAAATAGTTCCCCTCCCCTCGCTCCTCTCGATCTGGATGAACCTGGCCCTCGATATGACAGACGTGGACGGAACGTGGAATACGGTGGAGCTCGCGAATTTGGGCGGACATCTGATGCGGAGTGCGGACGCTAGTCGGCTGGCTGGCCGCGCCATCAAAAGGTTCACCAGATGACGCTGCAAAAGGCCTGGCTGGCTGGGTCGTTCTCTACCTCGTCCGTCCGGTGCCGCTTGGGGGCTGCTCCAAAGGAAAAGACAAAGCACAAAATGGTTAGATTCAATCCTAGCTAGACAAACTGCACATTGCACCAAGTGGATTAACTTAAGTCAATGTCCAAAGCTTTGGATAAAATATGGCCTTCACTAATCACTACGGGCAGGGCAGCACTGGCCATAGTGTTTGTTCAAAGTGGACTTGCTTGCTTCCCTTTCACTCATATGCAATTCTTCCCTCAATTTGGTCCAGTTGTCCACGTGCCTGGGCCCAACGGAGCTCGCCAGGCTGGCACTTCAATGGGAATGACTGCTTTCGGGCCAGCAAAAGAAACTCAAAGGTTCCTTGGGAGAAGAGAGAGGGCGCGCGTGCTGCGTGGTGGTACTTGACCTGGGCCCGTGAGGAGCTCACCAGGCACGGAGCACTGAAATTACAGCATAGGCGGGGCAGGTTGTTGGCATGGAGATATCTTACTTGAGGTGAATGGCCAAGTGCTGGCTGATCCTGATGCCATGGTCAATAGCTATGTGATGACCGACTTGCGAAGGGCGAGTGAGGCAGATGGATGAAAAGGTAGGGGTGACCAGCATCAGCATGGCGGTGAAGAGACCAGACTAGCTTTTCTACAGGTAACATTTCAAATGCCACCTCGCTCACATTTCGGAGCTGCTTCAAAAGAAAAGACAAAGCACAAAATAGTTAGAATCAATCAATCCTAGCTAAACCATCTAACAAGTGGTGCAACTTTGAATCAATGTCAAAATTAAAGGATAAAATAAAGCCTTCACTAATCACTAAGGCAAGGCAGCCTTGGTCGTGGGGTTTGTTCAAAGTGGCCACGACTGCTTCTCCTTCACATGTACTTCTTTCCTTAACTTGATCCAGTTGTCCATGCACCTGGGCCCAAGGGAGCTCACCAGGCAGGCACTTCAACAGAAATGACGTCCAACTGACGGTCTAAGTAGATGCAGTGAGCGATAGAAACTTGACAGGATATCGGAACGGTTCCTAGACGAGGTCGGAGAGGGCACATGCTGCGTGGCGGCACTTGTCCTGGGCCCATGAGGAGCTCGCCAGGCGCGGAGCACTGAAATTACACCATAGGCGGGGCGGGTTGTTGGCATGGAGATTTCTTACTTGAGCTGAATGGCAAAGTGCTGGTTGATCCCGATTCCATGGCCATTGGATATGCGATGCCTGACAGGAGTCTTGCGAAGGTCGAGGGAAGCAGATGAAATGCAAAGGTGGGGTGACCAGCATGGTGAATAATAGACCAACTTGCTTTTCTACAAAACGTTCCATAACGTTTGAAAATTCCTCGTTGCATCCATATCAACCAAAAATTGGTGTAATCCAAAATATGGGCAATCAGCAAGGCTACAAAATTCCACAAAAGGGTACCAGAATAGGCGAAGAGAAAACTACTTCTATAGATTAACATGTTTTGTTAGCTTGTATGCTGTGAAAAAAATCTTGCAATCCTTGAACGGCGGGCGCGGGCGGTGGCACGAAGTCGCCTCTTCCGGTGTCCAGATTGACCTCTGCAACGACATTACCTCCCCGAACTACCCACCCTACCGGATTGTCCGATTCAAAATGTCGCCACTTACAAATTCTCATCCCTGAATTGAAGGTTACACTCGATATTGTCCGCCCTTCCGACCAGGCGAGTCTCAAATGTGAATGGCCCAACTTGACAGAGCTTCCGAGGGAAGAGGCGGAGTAGGTAGCGTGCGTGCGGTGCAGTCCTATCACGGCGGACGTGGTCTGGGCCCATGCGGAGCTCGCCAGACTGAGGGGAAGCCTACAATTGCATACATTCCTCCGGCGTTGACACACATCATTGCCAGTGGCTGTTACCCGGCCCATGCGGAGCTCCCAGGTATTAGTACGTAAAATAGTATCGCACGCCCATCCTGGTTATAGGATAGTGCGCCCCTCTCATGGATCCAACATAATTGCTGCCTGCTTTGCTGGGTAGCAGCAAAAAATATAGTCTAGTCTCGATATTTACAAAAGTAGTGAATCAAGCAAATCAGTCTGCAATTATGTTACATCAATGAGAAGAGCGCAGTACCCTATCGCCAGTCTGCACATGACTCACTTTGTTACCAGAAATAGAACTCTACATCTTGCGCACCTCATGAAAATGTTGAATAAACTGAGATCGAGATGAATTACCTATAAATAGTATGCGTAGCCATAGATTGCCCCCCCAAGCATGCAAAAGACAACTGGTGTTCATCAACGTTTGTTGGAACTTACTTTTCAGTACGACCAATTCGGATGCCCAGTCTTTTGAGGGATGATATCTGGGCCCAAATGGAGCTCACCAGATAGAGCCTGGTCTAAGAAAAACAATTTGATGTGAAATCAAATAAAACTTACTGCTTGTCACTAGCAATGGAATTGTTAATCGAACCTTCGCGATTGTTTTTAGGCGCACTGTGGCTGACGACCTAGAAAACATAGAATCCAAAAGTTGCCCCCCCAAACATACAATATAAAATATTGTACTGGGCCCGTTCGGAGCTCGCCAGTAATTAAAGCTACTTTAACTTACTGTTAATGCTGCTAGACAGCTAGGTTTAGCACCTGGGCGAGTTGTGATTTGGGCTTAAGATGAGCTCGATCATCAGATGGGTCCTAATTAGAAAACATAAAGCCCAAAGTGCCCCCCAAACACTATGTCATATACTGGGCCCTTTCGGAGCTCGCCAGTAATTAAAGATGCTTCAACTTACTGTTAATGCTGCCAGCCAGCTAAAGATGAGCTCGCTCGCCAGATGGGTCCTAATTAGGCACAGGAACGGCAGTGAGTTTGAAAGCAAAATGATTGCTTACCTGAACCTGGGCCCATCGGGAGCTCGCCAGGTTCGTTCAACCGCGACCTAGCTGTGTTCCAAGGCCAAGTTACGCTGCACTGCAGTCAGCGGGGCCATCGATTGGGATGTACTGTAGATTCCTAAGGGTCTTCTGATCCTACCTTCCCAGCTGCAATATACGATTAGGGCAAAAATGCAAACTTGCTTACCGGACTTGGGCCCGAGGGAGCTCGCCAAGTCCTGAGAGAAGTTGCAGTCCTTAGTCCTGTTTCTGGTAACTAACTTCGTCTGCTCAATTTGCAGCCTCATGTTCGTTATTTCCTGGAAAATAGCAGCACAACACATCCAAAGCAAAGTGCCAATTCGGCAACTGCGAAAGCCAGCCAGAAAATGACTTCACTTGGGCCCGCGGGAGCTCTCCAAGTTCCAATCAATGGATTCACCAAAATATTGATTCACTCAGTACACAGATTGCGGTTGTCGAAGTTGAGGGTTCATAGCAGAGGATACGCCCAAAGTGGCCGTGGAATGGCAATCTCGCTTACCCCAAGCACACTTCGGGCCCATGTGGAGCTCACCGAGATGCTGTGGTGGCGTGGCGGGCGATTGGTTGGCCGACTTGGTCCCGTAGATTGCTTGCTCCGGCGCGTGGCGTTGAAAGAAGGAAGCGGAAATGGTTGGAATCAGCTGTTAGCCGCCGGCCAGCCAGTTTCCTGGCCAGCCATGCCAGCCGGTCGCAGTAGAGTAGACTCGCTCTCTCGTGCGGGCCTAGCCTGCTGCTATCAAACTAGCTGGCCCACCGGCCCCGGGCCCAAAGGAGCTCTCCGGGTGCAGGTTAGGACTGCTGAATGGTAGCGGCAGCTGCCGCGCACTGTGGAGATGGTCATGGTCGGTCGGAGAAACCGGAGAAGCCAAGGATGGCGATGGTCTGCGGATGGAGGCCACCCGCCAAGAAACCAAATTCCTACAACGACAGACAACTGCGGATTTGGAGTGGGACCAAAACCCAAGTTGGTCGGAGGAATGTCGAGCACCGGCCAG
>NYWG01000279.1 GCA_002684915.1 Verrucomicrobiales bacterium | reverse complement strand
TTCAGCAGGTCATAATTCATTTATAAAAAATTGCGCTACCTGTCATAAAGCACATGGAACCGGCTTCACACTCGGCCCAGATCTTACTTCTGAATTTCGACGAGCGGAGGAAACAATAGTACAGGATATCCTAGCTCCAAGTTCAAAAATAGCCGGCGGTTACGAGACATATGTTATTGAAACAAAGGACGGACGTGTTTTAAGCGGTGTGCTCGCGAGCGAATCAGGAAGCAGCCTTGCCCTAAATCTACCTGAAGGGCAACAACTGGATGTATTACGAAAGGATATCAAGACAATTAAATCTTTAGATGTATCTCTTATGCCCGAATCTTTAGGCATATCACTCAAGCCTAAAGAAATAGCCAATATAATAGCTTGGCTTCAACAGCCCCCCACAAGAAAGGTGCTTTTCGAGGATAACCCCAAAATATTGGATTGGCTAAGTCAAGGTGATGGCAAAGCCACTATGGACACAATTGAAAAGATTAGTGGCTTAGCATCATTGAAAATCCCCCCGCCACAAAGGTACTCAAGCACGATCCCAAACTGGTCGTTCAAAATCCGCGAAGAACCAGATCTAGGCGAATTTCGTTATTTAAGACTTGCATGGAAAGCTCCCAACGCAAATGGAGTGATGATTGAATTAGCCAATGATGGCAAATGGCCAGAGCCAAACAATGCAAAGGGACGATATTTTAGTGGAAAAAACACATCAAAATGGCAGGCAAAACAATTAAAAAAATTACCACCCAAAGAATGGACAATTGTCATAAGAGATTTATGGAAAGACTTTGGTAATCTAACACTAACCGGCATAGCTCCAACTGCATTGGGAGGACCAGTTTGGTTCGATCAAATCGAGCTTTATAGAACAAAGCCCAACAAATAATTAAGAAGAATCCGATGTGCTATTCAGTTTTTCTCATACAGAACAGTCACTAAAACATCAGATGATGCAGTAACATTAACCTGTAGAGATGAACCAGACTTAGCAGATGGATTATAGCTTTGCGCAGCAATGCTACTACTGACCTGCAAGATCTTAGCCCCTTCACTCTCCGCCCAATCATTTACCTGCTTTTCGAGGATGTCCACCTCGTCCTCAAGTCCTTTGAAAAGTTTTATACGTTGCATAATTAAAATCTAATCATCCCTATCCATCAAAAGGCTACCTGAATTACCCTTATCTACTATTTTAAGCTGATATGGAGGGGAAAGTTTACTGTCGGCATTTCTCATCATTATAGCATTGTAATTATAATCAAACTTAAAATGATAATTAATAACTTGTGTGCCTCCTGGAATAGGAACCAATGTCTCCCAACGACCTTCAACCAACTTGGTTCTACTCATTGGATAGGCTTGGTTATTAAATATAACAAGAGGCTTCATTGAACTGTGATCCAGTGTTCTCTGATTACTTTGAAACATTGCCTCAACCGGATAGAGACCCGTAGAAGCACGAGGCAATTGACGTGGCGTTAGGTTGGTAATCGTGCTCGTAGTACAACCCACAAGTACAACACTCATAAAAACAATGAAAACAAACCACCTCATCAGCAACAGGCATGAGATTGCGACATCAGATAGCTACTTGTAAAGCGCGCATTTACTCACCAAAGCAAGATCAACAAAAACAAGACCAACAAAACAGAAACAAATCTAAAAATTAGATTTAATCTTTTCCCCCTAGGAATACCTCCTTTACAAAATTCTCGTTCAATAAAATCATCATATTGAAACTCATCTCCTACAAAACAAAATGAATCATATTCAGAAGATTCCGACCAACCCGTGTTTTCGCACGCCCCGCATTCAGGGCAAGCCAGTGCTTTTAAAGGAACCTTAGCCCCACAATTAAGACATTTATCCCGTGCCATTAGTATGTCTAGAAAAGAAACTAGTTCTTCTTCGTCCTTTTAACTGAAAGTCTACCAATCCAACCCGGCTTAACTCGAATGGACACATCCAAAAGCACAACTGGATCAATACTCCAAATTGAAGCTAATAAAGGAAGTTGTTCTACGTTACGCCTCACGGTTTCCCAATTAATATAAGAATCACTATCCTCCTCAAAATAATCAAAAGCCCTCATCCCACTCTTTTTCTCTGCAATAGTTATAGATCCTTGATTCCAAGCCGTCTCCCCAACCCAAGCATAAGCCCTCACAACTTGCCTCTCAATTAACTTTACCCAAGCGTGGTGACCTAGTGCCTGATTACCATGAAAATATTGGAGATGACCAAGCCTATCACTCATATTAACCAAAAACTTAAAACATTCATCAATATCCGTGTCAGGATCTGGTAATCCTTCTCCAAAAACTACTACCCAACCATTGACCGGAGGCGAAACAAAAATCTGATCTGGATCAGCCTCACTCAAACCACAAGCACTTGAGCAAGTTTGCAAGTCGAGCAACCCTATAGAACGAGCAACATCTTCTGAATTTCGAGACTTGACCACGAGCCAAGTCTTTGGCCGATTCATCACTATAGAAGTAAATCGGTTCTGAACGCTTTGCGAAAAAGAAATCTCAGCTAGCCTTAACTGGTTCGCACGGCGACGACCCATATAATAAAAAATCGCCGCTATTGCCCACACGCAAATAAACGGACCAAGTATGAGTAGCGCAGTTATCATGTGCTCAAAGAAATTTTGCACATTTTTTAAATTGAGATCAAACCGAATATCACATTAGCAAACTTCCATTTATAGTTACGAAACTATAATATTAACTCAATGACTATTATAACCGATGAGCGCTGCACGGCGTATGAAAGCCCAGGGCATCCAGAAAGACCATTTCGAGTTGCTGGCTCAGTGGAAAAAATAAAAAAACTCAGTGAATTAAAAATTCAATGGGCCAAACCGTCTAGTGCGCCAATTGACAAGGTGCTACGAGCTCATTCTAAAAACCATTTACAACGGCTTACTGAGCCATATGATTTTGATGGCGACACAGCATATCATGAGAAAATTAGAGACCACTCACTACGTGGCGCTGGGGGCGCACTCAAGGCTCTAGAATTAGCCAAAAAAGAGAAACCGCAATTCAGCCTTTTGCGACCGCCTGGCCACCATGCAACAAAAGAACGAGCAATGGGCTTCTGTTACCTAGGGTCTGTAGCAATTGCCGCGCTTGAAGCAAAAGCCACTGGCGCTAAACGAGTAGCCGTATTTGACTTCGATGTACATCATGGCAATGGCACTGAAGACATTCTAGCAAAACGAGATGGCATTGAATTTTTCTCAATACACCAACATCCAGCATATCCAGGTACTGGCACAAAATCATTCGAAAACTGTCATAATTACACTGTACGACCAGGACTCCCACGTGAGGATTATCGAAAAACTGCTGAAAAAGCTATTGCCGACTTAATAAACTACAAACCGGATATTATAATCGCTTCAGCCGGGTTTGACGCATATGCCGGTGACCCATTATGCAATCAAAAACTTAGTTCTGACGATTTCAACTGGTTTGGAAAAACACTCTCTTCCATTGGCGTACCCCTCGCAAACGCAATGGAGGGCGGTTATAGCAATGATTTACCAGATTTAATTATCGCTTATCTAAAGGGATTATTAAGGAAGTAAAAATCAGTCGTCTTAACGGTAAAGTCGAACTACATTCGTGACGTGGCATACGAATTCAAATTCGTTCGTACTATCGAGTTTTCCGAAACTGATATGGCTGGCATTGTTCATTTTTCGAACTTTAGCAAGTACATGGAGTCAGCAGAGCATCGATTTTTTAGGTCTATAGGCTACTCTATTGTTACCGACCAAACGAATCCGCCAGTTGGCTGGCCTCGAGTTCACACAAGTTTTGATTTTAAACAACCGCTCCGATTCGAAGATAAAATTGAAGTCCATCTCCTAGTCTCTGAATTGCGGTCCAAATCAATCACTTATCAATTTCGATTCAATAAAATTAACAAAGACAAGCTCGAACTAGCTGCTACTGGGAAACTAACCGCTGTCTGTGTATTACGGACAATTGACGGAAAAATGAAAGCTTGCAATATACCCAAAGAAATCGCAGCAAAAATCGAAGTCGCACCTAGTGACATACTCGATTCTTAAACCGTGATTAATCTGCTTGGTATCGAGTGTGGAGCCACGCATACCGTGGCGATGTTCGAACAAGATGGTGAAGTTACAAAAACTGAATTCGGCCCCGCCAACATCCGACTAATCGGCAAAAAACAAATCAGTCAGCTTCTTCGCAAAATCGCCGAAACATTTCCTAACCCGAAAGTCATTGCCATTGGCATGGCAGGCGTAAGAACATGTGTGGATCAACAAAACCTCCATAAGGTTATTAAGAAAACTTGGCCGAATACAGAATTAATCCATACCACTAATGATCTCGAAACTGCTCTTGAGGCCGATTCAAATCGCAAACAAATCTCTCGAGTGCTAGTTCTAAGCGGCACCGGTTCTTGCTGCTATGGAAAATCGAAAAAAGGATCCACTTCAAAGATTGGCGGTTGGGGGCATATACTTGGTGATAAAAGTAGTGGATACGAAATTGGACTAAGAGCATTGAAGGCTTGTGTCTTCTATTTGGACAGGGATGACACTTGGTCGACACTTGGTCAACGGATTCTTTGCCGCCTACAACTAAACTCACCTGACCAACTAATCGATTGGGTGGCCAAGGCAAACAAGCCTGAAATTGCCGATCTAGCCAAGGAAGTTTTTATGGCCTGGCTAAAACACGACCAGATTGCGATCGATATTATTAATGCAGCTGCAAGCACACTTGCCAAAGACGCCTGTGCATGCGCCAAAAAGCTTACCAGTAAAACCGATCCAGTTCGTTTTCTACTTGCAGGTAGCGTATTATTAAAACAACCAAAATTTGCCGAAATGATCGCGAAAAACATCCGAACCCTTCGGCCAGGATCGCAGGTTGGAACACTAAAAAAAGAAAGCTGTTGGGGAGCCCTAGAATTAGCCCGAAAGATGGCTAAACAGTCTCATCAGTATGAGACTAAGAAACTGATCAAACAAAAGTCTATAATTCCGATTCCTGATTTAGCCTCTCTTGGGCAAGCTCCAACCGAACAACGTCATCCATTGTCAACAAACCTCGATCGTATGACTCTTGATCAAGCAATCGAATTATTCCTGAATGAAGACAGCCAAATACCCGCAGCCATCATTAAAGATAAAATTAAAATCCGACAGATAGTACGTTGGGTCGTTAAAGCATTCAAAAAAGATGGACGGCTATTTTACTGCGGTGCAGGCACGAGCGGTCGCCTAGGAATACTCGATGCAAGCGAGTGCCCACCCACATTCCGAACCGATCCAAAACAGGTACAAGGGATCATTGCCGGCGGGTCTGCGGCAATATGTCAGTCAGTCGAAGGTGCAGAGGACGATTCCGACGCCGGTGCAGAGGCAATACGCTTTCGAGGAATCAACCGAGACGATGTATTCATAGGAATAGCTGCAAGTGGGCGAACTCCATTTGTTTGGGGGGCCATCTGGGAAGCAAATAAATGCGGGGCAAAAACTGCACTTCTATGCTTCAATCCGAAAATTCAAATCCCTCAAGACAACAAACCAAACATTGTTATTAATCCTGATATAGGCCCTGAATTACTCACAGGTTCTACAAGATTAAAAAGTGGTACTGCCACAAAGTTGATTCTAAATATTATCAGCACTATGGCGATGGTTCAGAGTGGCAAAGTTATTGAAAACCTTATGGTGGATCTTGATCCAAGCAATACCAAACTACGAGACAGGGCTATTCGGATCGTCCAACAACTTACTAATGCAGATGAAAAACTGACTCTCAAGGCGCTCGAAAAAAACAAATGGAATGTCAAAAAATCCATTACCCATTTAAAAAAATAATAAACCTCACTTAAACCAAGCCTTCGGAATCAACGCCGCCTTAAGATGGATGGCTTCCCGATTCCACGCCGGCTCAGCGTACATGTAAGTTAAAATAGCATCACCGCTCTCAGTGAAAAAACAATCGAGATTAGTATATTCAGCTTTCAGATTATCAGCAATATTACCCATTTTTTGCCACGTCTTTCCATTATTATTGGATACAGCTGCAGTAAGTGGAGTACGCTCACCAAAATGATGATGCTTTGGCTTATACTTACTATTATTCCAAAATAAAACAATCCGATCACTCCCCGGCAATCTGCGCAAACATGTGCCTGACTCTCCTCCTTCTAATCCACTGAAGATCGCTTCACCCCATGTTTCACCTAGATCCTTTGACCTTGTAATATAAGGCCCACCCAACTGTGTGCGCAGCGTCATCAATAAAGAATGATCCTCTAACTGCACAACTGAAGCCTCCATAGCTCCTCTCTTAGGCAGATCAATCATTGTGGATCGCTGCCAAGTTCTACCTTTGTCATTACTAATGAAACAGCCAGCAGAATTTTTCTGCCGCCATTGATTACCAACTCCACCATGGAATGGTAGCAGTAGCCTTCCATTACTTAGCTCCATGATACAACTTGCACCTCCCTGTAATAACTGCCCCTCCGACTGCTTCCAAATCGGCGGCAACTCTTGAAAAGTATTAGATTCATCTTTAGAAACAAAAACACACATAGTACTACTACTACCTCCCTTGTGAGCACGAAGAGCAACCAAAAATAATTCACCATCTCGCGTTCGTAATAATGCCGGTGCTTGTACATTCATATCGCCTTCAGCAACGTCTATTAATTTACGTGGCGTATGCCATGTTCGCCCTTGGTCAGAGCTAATCTTCGACCATATTGTGCATAATCCATGATCTCTTCCTGCCTCTTTTCCATGGTGATACTTATGGTAAACAATCATTAATCGGCCATCTGACAGAGGTGCAATGGCTGCAGTATCACTTCGAGGAGTCTCTGCTGTAGCACGTTCGATCGTAATATGCCGAATCTCTGGCTTAGCTCCATACCCAAGAGATATGAATAAATACAATGTAAGAATGAAAAAACAGAATCGATATTTCATGAACTCCACAACTCTGAAGGCACTTAGTATTAGTAAACAAGTAAAACAATCCAACTACACTAGCTGTATAAAAATAAGCCGAGCTCTAAGCTCGGCTTATACATAAAATATTAATCTTTTTTTATTTAAAACTGGGCAGTAAATCCAGCCCCAATTGTGCGTTCCCAACCTGGTATATGAAGAATCATTCCAGCTGGACTCGGAGCCGCCGGGTTAGAATAATCCATATAACGAAGATCCAATGCATTATTGGAGTAATTTTCATCAGTAAGATTTCTTGCGTAAACAAACAACTCCCAATTATCTCGTTTATATCCAATACGAGCATTTAAGAGCGTGTATGCGTCTTGCTCAGCGCTATTAGCTTCATCAAGCCAGTAATCTCCAATGCCTTGAAGTTCTATATTAGTGTATAAATTCCAAGGCAATTCAACATGAGCTGCTAAGTTTGCAGTGTATTCTGGAACAAAGTTAATATCGTTGCCCCCAAACTCATAACCAGCAGCATTTGGTCCAAGAACACCTCGTAAGACATTGTCAGAGTAACTATCAAATTCTGCATTAACCACACCCAAAGCAGCACTTAATGTTACAGTTTCACTCACTGAAGCTTCAACTTCCAACTCTAAACCATAACTATTAGCCTCAGAGGCATTTACCATATATGCTTCAGTAGGGTTCATCGGATTAAGGCGGTAAACCTGATAATTTTCAAAGTCATTGTAGAAAACCGCAGCTCGAGTGTTCAACCGGCCACCGTTCCAAGAGGCAAACCATCCAACTTCATAGTTCCATGATTCAGCAGAATCATACTGGGCGGTGTCTGGAGCTCCTCCGTAATAATTAAATCCACCTGATTGAAAACCCTTTGCTGCATTGGCAAATACAGTATCACGCTCACTTATGGTATAGGATAGTCCCAATTTTGGTAACCAGGTATCCCAATCATCATTTCCGCTCACGCTTGAAGAACTATTACTACGATTGATTGAACGCTCACTATTTTGATAACGTAAACCAGTTGTTAACTTGAATTCCTGACTAAGCAAAAAATCACTCTCCCAGAACAAAGCACTGTCCTCGTCACTCATCGATGCAGTAGTATAGTCAGGTATAGGCCCTGGTAATTGACCAAATTGAGGATGAATTAAACCTTGAGGATAAAGCGAACCGGAAACATTATCAGTCTCACGATCTGAGTAATAAGCACCAATAGACCAATTATGTTTTTCAGTATCTTTAGAGTTAATTTTAACTTCTTGAGAAAACTGCTCTACATCAGGTTGACTTACCCCAATCACTGGAGAAAAACCAATCTGCGGCATAACAACCGGAATAGCTGTAAAGTCAAAATCCTGTTGTAAATCCTGCTCCCAATTACGATATGCTGTAACCGAACTAAAATCGAACTGACTTCCTTCAAAATCAGCTGTTAACGCAAATGAATCAACATCACTATCAACGTAACCGTTAAAATCGCGATTGACCTTATAAGGCCCAGCATCAGTAAGAGGATTATACGTTGGCATAAATCCGTCATCATACCTCTCAGTTGATCCAGTAAGACGAATCGCCCATGGTTCACTTGGCTTAATAACAAACTGCAGTCGTCCAGCGGTTGTCTCGCGGCTATCAATCTTCGAACCAGTTGCCAAATTAGTAATGTAACCATCCCGATCATTATGAAGCCCACTTATACTTACACCAATTTGCTCAGAGAGTGGGCCACTGGCATTAATTCTGTATTCCTGAGAGTTATGTTCGCCGAAGCCAAGACCTGCGCTACCTCCCCAAACCGAACCTGGTTGCCGGGTATTAATTTTTAGCACGCCTCCAGGAGCTGCTCCTGCCCCATAACTTGTCCCCTGAGGCCCTCTTAAAAATTCAATGTTATCTACGTCATAGAGAGATAAGCCGCGAGACATCATGTCAGTATAAGGAACCCCATCAACATACATTCCGATCGCAGACTGCCCTGCCCCAAAACTGTTCTCTCGAAGACCTCGAACGCTGAACTTAGGCATTCGAGTATTATTAGCATCAAAAACGCTAAAGTTAGGCAGTGCAGTTTGTATGTCTCTCACTTCCTGAATACCTCCAATCGTAATAGTTTCACCGCTAAGTAATGTAACAGAACTTGAATCACTATTAACTGATTCAGTAATCACCATTACAGGGGGCAAAACATCATTAGAATCGTCTTGTGCAACAGCTAGGGGGATAGACATACCCAATAAGGCGACTACAGACCGAGCTGATAAATTTTTAATATTTATTTTATTATCCATTTGAAAAAATTATTTCTTAACAACTGATTTATAAAAACAGGAGAGGGATTGAGACCAAGTATCAACGGAAAAACAAGTAAATTTATTTAATAAGATTTAGTTCCTTGAGAAGAGTTTATGATAGAATCTTTTTCAAAACATGAGCTTCCTCTACTCCAGTCAGGCGGAAGTCTAGGCCTTGAAATTTATAGGTAAATTTCTCATGCTGAATACCAAGCAACTTTAGCATTGTAGCGTGAAAATCGTGGACAGTTACTACATCTTCAACGGCATTATAGCCAAAATCATCAGTATTACCGTAACTAATACCTCCCTTAATACCTCCTCCAGCCATCCAAAACGAAAAGCCCTTAATATGATGATCACGTCCAGAACCTTGCGCCATCGGAGTGCGACCAAATTCACCGCCCCAAATTACCAGAGTATCCTCTAACATACCGCGATCCTTCAAATCCTTAACTAAAGCTGCAGATGCTTTATCTACATGCTTTGCAGTCGTTAAAACACCATTCTTAACACCACCGTGATGATCCCAACCGCGGTGATAAAGCTGAATAAACCTAGTTCCGCGCTCTGCTAAACGCCTGGCAAGCAGGCAATTGCTAGCAAATGAACCATCACCTGGCTTTGCGCCATAAAGATCAAACATGTGCTTAGGCTCCTTAGACGTATCAATTAGTTCGGGTACACTTGTCTGCATTCTAAAAGCCATTTCATACTGACTGATACGAGTATCAATTTCAGGATCTACCACAGCCTTATTTCTAATTTTATTAATTGCATTGATAGCACTGATAACTTCGCCTTGCCCTTTTTGATTAACCCCATTGGGATTACTAATATAAAGCACAGGATCCCCAGTAGAATGAAAATGCACCCCTTGATACCTGCTAGGCAAAAAACCACTATGCCACTGACGCGAAGCAATAGGCTGATCCTGACCTCCACCGCTTGAACTCAACACGACATAGCCTGGCAAGTTATCACTTCCATTACCCAATCCATAAAGAACCCAAGATCCCATACTTGGTCGACCAGATATTTGTGATCCAGTATTCATGAATGTATGAGCTGGATCATGATTAATCTGTTGAGTAGTCATTGATCGAACAATACAAATATCGTCTGCAATACTGCCTATTTCTGGAAGGGCTTTTGAAATCAATTGACCAGATTTACCATATTTCTCAAACTCATGCTGAGGGCCAAGACATTTCAATTGTTTATTATTTTGCAACTGCGCAATCGGCTGACCATCAGTTATTGATTTTGGCATTGGCTTACCATTCATCTCTGCTAGCTTCGGTTTGTAATCAAGCGTCTCCAAGTGTGATGGACCTCCAGCCATACAAAGATGTATTACACGCTTAGCTTTGGGAGCAAAATGTAACGGATTCACCGCACCACCGGATAACAACGGAGATGCTTCTTTAGTTAAACCGCGAGGCACAAGTAATGAGGTTAGAGCAAGCGAACCAACCCCAATAGATACACCGTTCAAAAAAGAACGCCGATTCAAGTGGTTTATGGATTGTTGTTTTAGGTTCATTATTAAAATTAAAAGCGCGAGGTGGTTTCGTACAAGTTCATAATCGCACGTGAAACGGATGACCATGCAGCAACCGACTCTGGCTTTAAGGCCTTAGCGACAGGCCATTGACCAGCAGAAGCAGCTTGCTTAGCCTCCTTAATGTTAACTTCGTATCGTTTAAGCTGCGACTTTAACAAATCTAGTAAGATCACTCTCTCTTGATCTAAAGGCTTACGCGATAAAGCTCGACTAAAAGCCCACTCTAAACGAGCTTCATCTGAACTTCCCCCGTTCTGCAAAATCTGCTCTGCAAAAACCCTAGAAGCTTCAACATAAGTTGGATCATTTAATAAAACCAAAGCCTGTTGAGGGGTGTTAGAACGTGTGCGTTCAGCAGAACACTCTTCACGACTCGGGGCATCAAAGGCTAACATACTAGGATGCAAAAACGTTCTACACCAGAATGTATAAAGGCCTCTTCGGTATTGATTTTCTCCTTTATCATGATTCCACTTACGCTTTGGAAAATTCAAATGTTTCCAATATCCAATTGGCTGGTAAGGCTTGGCGCTATAACCCCCATTTTGCACAATCAATAAACCACTAATACGCAATGCTGCATCACGCACCATCTCTGCATCCACACGAAATCGGCTTTGACGAGCATACATTCTATTACCAGCATCAACCTCATCCAGTTTTACACTGGACACCGAAGTTTGCCGATATGCTGCAGAAGACACTAATAATCGTACGATATGTTTCATATCCCAATCATTTTCAACGAACTCTATAGCCAGCCAATCAAGTAACTCAGGATGAGATGGAGGCTCGCCCTGCCCTCCTAGATCGTCTAATCGAGAGGACAAACCTTTGCCAAAAAAGAGCTTCCACATTCGGTTAACATAAGCCCGGGCTGTAAGTGGATTTTCGGCATCTACAATCCAATTAGCTAAATCCAAACGATTCGCTCGTTTGCCATCGTTACGTAATTTATTTTTTGGCAAAAACTCAGGAACAGCAGGCAGCACTTCCTCCCCTGATTCATCCAACCAATCGCCACGCGGTAAGATTCGAGTCATTCGTGGCTTCTCGGTTTCTGTGACTAACATCGTTTTGATAGACTTCTCGGTATTGGCTAAACTCTTGCGAAGCTTG
Source organism: Verrucomicrobiales bacterium (assembly GCA_002684915.1). Classification (GTDB taxonomy): domain Bacteria; phylum Verrucomicrobiota; class Verrucomicrobiia; order Limisphaerales; family UBA1096; genus UBA1096. Next base: position 6,684 of record NYWG01000279.1, on the reverse strand, counting down.
CCCACTCGCTCACGCATCTCAGCTGTAGCTGAAGCTACACTAAAATAGTAAGTCAACAACGTCGCCCGCTCAGCAGCTGAACGTTTAACTGGGGAAACCTTAATTGCCTCGATTACATTATTAGGCAATTTCGCATCCTCTTTCTTTTTAAGCTTAGCCATAATCTCCGACTCCCACTTTACCTGCCCTTCAGCAAACGCCGAAAAATATTTCGGTTTAATTAAATTTGGCTGATCAGAAACATCCTCTAAAGTTAATGCGTTTATAATAGGAAAGCCATCTGTTGATCCAATTATATTTCCAGGAATCAAGGCAATCTTCATTGTGTCATTAAAAGCATCAACTTCGACGGTATAAACCAGGCTTTCCTTCTCATATGCAGAACCCCGAACGTTCACTAAAAGGTTATCCACTACTGCACGACCATTAATATTCACCGAGAAATTACGATAGTGCTCACGACCCTTAGGCTCACGGATAATGAGCTGTAATTTATAGCGATTCCCCGACTTGACATTCAAAACCATTGAAACTGGATCATTGCTCCAGCCATGAGTACTCAATAGTTTTTTTAACTCTTCTTCTGAGTGTTGACCGGCGTCACCGGCCCCAGAATTGAGATCGCCAGTAAAACCATCAACACCTTGATTGGCTGGTTTAAACTCAACATTACCAATCTGAACAGAAGAATCTCCTCCTATATTTAAAGCATAGATAAAGTTACCATTTAGATCCAATCCATTGGTTGTGCGGAATGTACGTGCAAAACCGTGTAAAGCATCAAACTCAACAAAGTCTCCATCACGAATTTGTTCACGTAGTGAAATTATTTCACTACTTTGTGTATCAGTCGGAATTTTAAAATTAGGATTTTGGCGCCCCACAGCTGTCTCTTTTATATCAGCAAAGAAAGCAGCCATACTGTAAAAGTCGCGGGTCGAAAAAGGATCATACTTATGATCGTGGCACTGAGCACAACCAAGAGTAGAGCCTAACCAAACACCAGATACATTTCGGACTCGATCTGCAGCATAAATAGCACGATATTCCTTTGCCTGAGCACCACCCTCCTCAGTGGTTTGTAGCAAACGATTATAACCAGAGGCAATTCGCTGGCTAATACGTGGTTCTTCCAACAGGTCACCAGCCAATTGCTCTATTGTAAATTCATCATACGGCTTATTATTATTAAATGAATCAATAACATAATCCCGATATGCTGAAACCTCACGAATTGCATCACTATGATATCCAATCGTATCTGCGTAACGTACAAGGTCCAACCAGTGAACTGCCATGCGCTCGCCGTAACGCGGGTCATTTAGTAATTGCTCAATAAACTTTTCGTACGCTCCGGCCGACTTATCGATTACAAAAGACTCTATCTCTTCTGGCAATGGAGGCATACCAAGCAAATCATAATAAAGGCGACGTGCAAGGGTCACTCGATCTGCCATATTCGATGGGCTAAAGCCTGACTTTTCTATCTTCTGGAGTAAAAAACGATCGATATCATTAATTACAAAAGACTCATTCTTCACCTCCGGAGGTGCAACACGCTTTACGGGTTTATAAGCCCAGTGCATGTCGTACTCTGCGCCCTCTGCAATCCACTGCTGCAATAATGCTTTTTGGTGTGAAGTTAGTTTCTTACCAGAATCTGATGGAGGCATTAGGTCGTCATCATCATCAGTAAGTATTCGAATTACCAATTCACTCTCTGAAGGTTTTCCAGGTACAACTGCTGAGTACCCTCCCAAATCTGATATTGCCCCATCGCGAGTGTCTAACCGAAGATCCGCTTTAAGCTGTTTTAAATCCGGCCCATGACAGGAAAAACAATTATCACTTAACAATGGTCGAATATCGCGAGTAAAATCAATCCCACCAGGATTTTTATCGGCCGAGAAAAGAGCGCTTTGCGATACAATGACTAAGGCCCCAAAAGAAACAAAAAACTGCTGACTAATAGACTTGCAAAAACACATAAGCAAATAACGCGATTCCCAAAATCTTACTAATTCAAACCTTCCACGCCAATCTCAAAACCTCATGCTTAGTTTCGTATTAGGAAATAACACCATTAACTACTTTACCATGAACATCAGTCAAACGATGATAACGACCTTGAAACCGGTAGGTAAGTTGCTCGTGGTCGATACCCATCAACTTAAGTATGGTTGCTTGTAAATCATGAACATGAACCGGATCAACAGCTGCATTGAAACCCAAATCATCTGATGCACCCCAGCTCATCCCTGGCTTAACTCCTCCCCCAGCCATCCAAATCGTGAAAGCGTAAGGGTGATGGTCACGGCCCCAGCGTGGACGATTATTGATGTCACCCTGAATAAAAGGAGTTCGACCAAACTCGCCGCCCCAGATAACCAATGTATCATCAAGCATTCCTCGCATTTTTAGATCCTTTAGTAAGCCAGCACTAGGTTGGTCAGTATCTTTACACTGAGTATACAATTCAGTGGTGAGACTATTGTGCTGATCCCAACCAGCATGCATACACTGAACAAACCGCACCCCTCGTTCTGCCAATCGCCGAGACATTAGACAGTTGTAAGCAAACGTACCAGGCTCTCGAACCTGCGGCCCATATAAATCCAAAACATGATCTGGTTCATCAGAAAAGTCGGTCAGTTCAGGTACAGAGGTTTGCATTTTATAAGCCATTTCGTACTGGGCAATCCTAGTACGAATCTCAGGATCACCGGCCTCCCTAAATTTCAACTCATTCAACTCAGCCAAATCATCAAGCAGCCCACGTCGCAGGTGGGACTTCATCCCAGCAGGATTTTTCAAGTATAACACTGGATCTCGGCTGCCTCGGAACTTACTCCCCTGAAAACGAGAAGGCAGAAATCCAGAACCCCAATAAAAATCATAGAAAATCTGACCACAAGATGTCCCTTTACTAACAGAAGTCATCGCTACAAATCCAGGCAGATCCTGCGATGAATTACCAAGACCATAATTTAACCAAGCCCCCATTGTTGGACGTCCCGGTATTTGAGCCCCACTAAGTAAAAAGGAAATAGCCGGAGCATGATTCACTGCATCTGAATTCATGCTTTTAATAAAACAAATATCATCAGCTGACTTAGCGATGTGAGGCAGAAAGTTACTGACCCAAGCCCCACTCTGGCCGTGCTGCTTAAATGGCTCCACAGGTTTCAACATTAGCTTTCCTGACGGATTACCAGTCATGGTACTAAAGCGTTTACCTCTGAAGTATTCCTCGGGAACAGGTTTGCCATGCATTTTCGGCAACTGTTGCTTGTAATCATAGAGATCGACATGCGTTGGTGCCCCGTTTTGAAAAAGATAAATAATGCGTTTAGCCTTGGGCGCAAAATGCGGCAGCCCCGGCAACCCTTTCATGTCGATACTTGGCTGCGTCACTGCGCTCAATCCATCCTGCTTAAGAAGACTACTCAACGCCGCAACACCAATACCTGTTGCACTACGATCAAAAAAATGACGGCGGTTGATTGCCAACTGCCTTTCACGAACCGGCGCTGGCGAATTAGGATTCAATATATTCCACGAAGAGGGCACTTCTATTCCTTATTTAAAGTTTCATCTAAATTCAAAAAATTCAAGCAAATCGCAGTCCAAGCAGCTAGCTCACTCGGCTTGATTCTACCATTCGGTTTGGAATCGCCATGAGAAAGGTAAGCTTTAGCAGAATCAGGATCAGCAATAAACTCACGACTGGCACGATCTAAAGACCGCTTCCAAATAACTATTTCGCGCTTCGATAACTCGCGCGCTAGAACAAGTTTAGATGCCAAAATCAAACGCGCATTAATTTCATCTTCTTTATTAATAATTGTTTCGGCCAAAGAACGAGCCGCCTCTACATATGTGACGTCGTTCATCGTAATTAAAGCGTGCATAGGAGTGTTGGTTCGTAACGGCTTCACTTCGCATACTTGTCTTTTGGCTGAATCAAAAAACATAGTAGGCCCAACAATCCTCCGCCAAAAGGTGTACAAGCTTCGCCTATGTAACGCACTTCCTGTAGCCTGAGTATAACGTTTTCGCCCAAAAGAAGTTTCTTCCCAAACGCCCTCTGGTTGATACGAATTAACTGAAGCACCTCCTTGGCGGTCGTTCAGGATTCCTGATGAAGCTAAAGCCTGATCTCGAATCATCCAAGACGGCATTCGAAATCGTGGACCGCGAGCCAATAAACGATTTTCAGGGTCCATCTCGTATTGATTATGCGACAACACTTTCGAACTTCGACGATAGGTTTCACTAGTAACTATTGTTTTAATAAGTTGCTTCACATCCCAGCCTGACTCCATAAATTCTACCGCCAACAAGTCTAGCAAGTCCCGATGCACTGGGTACTCCGCCTGCAATCCGAAATCCTCTGCAGTCTTCACAAACCCTATTCCAAACAACATTTGCCAATAACGGTTAACTGTAACTCTAGCAGTCAGAGGATGATCTCTTCCTACTAACCACTTTGCCAAACCAAGACGATTATTCATCTCACCTTTAGGTAACATAGGCAACGAAGCTGGAACCCCAGCAAAAACCACTTCGCCTCTCTTGGTATACAAACCACGATCCAGCATATATGTCTTCCGAGGTTTTACCATATCCTTCATGACCATTACTTTGGCTAATCGACCCTGTAACTTCTTTAATCGATCCGCCGCCGCTTTTTCATTATTTCGCAATTTAAGCAATTTCGAATCAGCAGCCTCAAACGCAACCTTAATCCGGCTCTTATGAGCATCTGTGCGCTTAGCAACAGGCAACTTCAGAGCAAATAAAAGCATCTCATCCTCGCTTTCCAGTTTCGGGTCTTTCAGTGAGGTTTGATAAAAACGAAAGTATCCAATATTATGATGCTTTGCCGTAGAATTAAATTTAAGCGATACAGAAAGGGCTCTGTCATTCTCTATTTTCAGTGTATCCTTAAGACGAAACATTGCTGCATGATCACGGTCGATCGTCCGACCATTCCAAACAGCCCAACCGGTACTTGGATCATTATCGTAAGCTTGAGCAATCTTATAACTACCTTGCTCATAAGTCGCCTGGCTTCCTGATATGGGTAATGAACCCTTGGCGTCTTTAGTTTGAAAGCGAATATCTGTTAAAACAAAATTACCGGAATCCGATCGAGCCAACCTCCCCTTTGTCATTTTCGGATGACGTAATGCTTCTAGTTTGAAGGCAGTCACCTCACTATTTCCTAAAATATAAAGCAACTCGTACTCATCTTTCTCGGGGTTATTACCAGATGCAAGAACAGAACCATTCGGTTCAATCGTCAATTTTTGCCCCTTGGATTTAGCATTAATTGGTTTAACCAATTTCCAATCTTCTATCTTTAAATTAGACAACTCTCGCCTACGCCTATTCTCCCAATCTATCTGATCTTTAGCTATGGATTCTTTTCTCTTTAAAACCATCGCCATAGCTTCCACTTGCTCCTCTTTGGCTTTTTCAATCTCAGCCATTAACTCTTGAGAACCTGTCTTAAGGATAGGTGGTGTAGCAGGATCACCACCACCACCATTAACCGGGGTCTGATTGAAGAAAGCGGTTAACTCATAATACTCGCGCTGAGTAAGTGGATCAAATTTGTGGTCATGACAACGACTACAATTTAGGGTCAGACCAAGCCAGACAGTCCCCATCGTTTCAGTCATATCAAAAACATAGTCGACCCTATTCTCTTCCGCAATTCTACCACCCTCACCATTGATCATGTGGTTACGATTAAAACCGGTGGCAAGTATTTGGTCTTGAGTTGCATCTGGCAACAAGTCTCCAGCCAACTGCTGAATGGTAAAATCATCAAACGGTAAATTATTATTAAATGCACGAACCACCCAATCGCGCCAAGGCCACATTGATCGTTCATTATCACCCTGATACCCATTGGAATCAGCATAGCGCGCCGCCTCTAGCCAGTCCCAAGCCATACGCTCGCCATAGGAAGGCGATGCCAAGGTCCTAGCTACAAGTCTCTCCCATGCACCAGGCTTGTTATCGGCAAGAAATCTTTCTACCTGTTCAAGAGTTGGGGGAAGTCCAGTTAAATCTAGTTTCAACCGACGAATCAAAGTGCGACGATCGGCCCTCGGATTTGCAGTAACACTTTTAGCCTTCAGCTTCCGATTAACCTGTTCATCTACAGGGTGGATTCCCCCTTTATCATGCAAAGGCCTTTCAACTCTCTCAAAGGCCCAATGACTCCCCCACTTAGAACCTTGATTAATCCAATTTTTAAGCGTGGCAATTTGAGCAGCCGACAATGGCCTGCCCAGCTCTGGAGGGGGCATCAATTCTTCCTCATCATCAGTGGCGATACGGGCAAGAAATTCACTCTTAGCAGGATTGACTGGATCTAACACGCGATAGCCATCTCGATCTCTTTTAGCATCAACTTCATCATCCAGCCTAAGATTCCCCTTGCGAGCTTTTTTAGAATCAGGCCCATGACAATGGAAACATTTGTCCGAGAGTATTGGCAGAACATCTCGAGAAAAAACCAAATCCGTCGAAAAGCCTGAAACATCTGAAAACCAATAAAGCTTGTTATTGTACTTTGCGGCACGCGTTCAGACCGCTCTTTCGAGTCGCACATGGTTCCAAAGCATGTAGCATTCGTTGCGACGAATGTACCGTTATATGTGATGTTAG
>NYWG01000278.1 GCA_002684915.1 Verrucomicrobiales bacterium | reverse complement strand
TGAATTACTTGTCGTGATTGCTATAATTGAAATTTCAGCTGGTTTGCTTTTACCTGCTTTAGCTAAGGCAAAAGGAAAGGCGGGTGAAATTAAGTGTCTGAACAATGTGAAGCAACTGGGTCTTGGGTTTTTTTTATACTCTAATGAAACCGGCAGGACACCCTCTTATAGTGGAGGAGTTCGTCGAGGTCAGAATATGCTTTGGATGGCTTCTATAGCTAAATATTACGCAGAGGTGGATGCAGTGCGACTTTGTCCTGCGGCGCCTTACAAAAAAGGAAAGCCCGGGACTTCGACTTCAGCTTGGGTTTGGTCAAACGAAATGCGGCCAAACACCAGAGAGCCTAAATGGACTGGAAGTTATGCTTTGAATGGTTGGTTTTATTCTGGCGATTGGCCTGATGGTTCGGGGTTGTATCCGTATGTTAAGAATGCTTTCAAGCTTGATTCTGATGTTCGTTATTCTAGTGAGAGTCCGATTTTTTGTGACTCAATGTGGGTTGATGCATGGCCGCAGGAAAAAGATCGCCCGGCTAGTGATTTGACCAGTGGGAATGCGGGACAAAACGCGGGAATGGCAAGAATTACATTAGCGCGTCATAAATATTCAGCAGGGAATATAGCTTTGCCATCTTCCCGGTTCAAAAACAGTATTTTACCGGGTGCAATCAACTTGGTTTTTTACGATGGGCATGCGGAAATGGCTTCCAACGAAAAACTATGGCAGTTTCGTTGGCATAAAAACTGGAAAACACCGGGGCAGCGTCCGAAGTAGTTATTGAATTTATTATTTTAGATTAGCCTGCAACTAAAGACTGGTACGTCATTGAATTCGGTGTCATTTTTTCTTAAAGACGTGAGTTTATCTCTAAAACAACGGGTATTTGTTTTTGGATTTTGTTTAATAGTATATTTTTGTAATCAAGCAGTCAGCGGTGATTCGATTGATTATAATCGTGATATTCGTCCAGTGCTTTCTCGCAATTGTTTTTCATGTCACGGGCCAGACGAAGGGACTCGTAAGGCAGGTTTGCGTTTAGATATTCGAGAGGGAGTTATTGCTGAACGTAAAGGTGCTCCTGTGGTAGTGCCTGGTAAAAGAAATGAGAGCGAATTATATGCTAGATTATTGATTGCCGATAAAGATGAGCTTATGCCTCCTCCGGACAGTGGTCATGAGTTAACTGCTGAAGAGATAGAGTTAATAGGTAAGTGGATTGATGGTGGTGTTGCTTATGATAGACACTGGGCATTTGTTCCTCCTGTACGTCCGGAAATCCCAGATGTAAAAGATCGTGACTGGGTAAAAAATGCTATTGATTATTTTATTTTATCAGGTCTTGAGAAGACAGGGCATTATCCCAACAAGATGGCGGATCGACATACGATTATTCGTCGACTTTCTCTGGATCTAACAGGTCTTCCTCCGAGCCCTACTGAAGTAGAGGCTTTCTTGAAAGATAAGAGTTCAAATGCATATGAGTCTCTAGTCGATGATCTATTGTCTCGTCCATCTTACGGCGAGCGTTGGGCTCGCGTCTGGCTCGACTTAGCTCGGTTTGCGGATTCTTCGGGATACGGATCAGATCCCCTCCGGGTAATATGGAAATATCGTGATTGGGTGATTGATGCTTTCAATAAAAACATGCCTTATGATCAGTTCACTGTAGATCAGTTAGCGGGGGATCTTTTGACGAAGCCAAGTAGAGATCAGTTATTAGCTACAGCATTTCATCGTAATACTAAAACTAACACTGAAGGTGGAACTGATGATGAAGAGTTTAGAACTGAGGCAGTTCGCGATCGTGTAGACACTACTATGCAAGTTTGGATGGGGTTGACAATGGGATGCGCAAAATGCCATACGCACAAATATGATCCTATTACTCAAAAAGAGTATTATCAATTTTATTCATTTTTCAATCAGAGCCAAGATGCTGATAGGGGTGATGATTCCCCTCGTTTACCTTATCCGACCAAGGAACAAAGTAAAAAAATAGATTCTATTTCAAAAGAGATTAAATCTCTTGAGTCCAAGTTAAATGTACATACGCCAGAATTGGCAAATGGACAGCAGAATTGGGAGCTGAAATCCTTGCGTGATTTAGCAAAACCAAAACCAAAAAAGTCAGTTTGGGAAACTGTTGGCCCCTTTAAGGCAGATTCATTTGATGCAGCATTTAGCTATTCTTTTGAGCCGGAAAGCTTAGCAATTGGTTTGAACGTTGCTCCTCAAGGGGCGGCTAGACAATCATCAACAGCTTACGATGGCTTTGCTAAATTGGCTATCGATGGGAACACATCAGGGGTTTATGCTGATAATTCTGTAACTCACACACAAAACCCTGATGATAAATCACCATGGTGGGAAGTTGTTTTATTAAAGCCAACTGATGTGTCACAGGTTGTGCTTTGGAATAGAGCTGAAGCTTCCGAGCGTTTGTCAGCGTTCCGTATATTAGGCTTAGATTCTAAGCGGAAGGTTTTATTTCAAGAAGATTTTTTTCCTGAAAATAAGGGCAATCCTAAATCTGGAGAGGGATTTTCAATTCCGTTTAAAGCGAAAAGAGACGTGTCTATAGTTCGGTTGGAGTTGCTACCTGTAAAAGGTAGGAATGAACCCATACTTTCGCTTGCTGAAGTTCAGGTTTTTTCTCGAACAGCCGACTCTAGAGAAACTAATATTGAATGGCTAACTAAGTCTCAATGGAATGATGCTGAAGTTCATGATTTGAAATTAGGCTCGAATGAAACGGTTTATTTACGTCGAAAGCTGGTAGCGCAAATTGAGGGTTCTCAAAAAATATCATTGGGGAGCGGTGACGGGATTAAGGTTTGGTTGAACGGTCGTGAAATTTTGGCAAAAAAATTGAAGCGAGATGCAAAGCCAGATCAAGAGACAGTGACAGTTTCACTTGATAAGGGGGAGAATGAAATCCTAATTAAAATAGTAAATCAGGATGATAAAAGTGGTTTTTATTTTAATTTAAAAGGAGCTGATTTTCCTGAAGATATATTGCCTATATTACTTGTGGCTGAATCCGATCGTACAAGTTTGCAGCGTAAAAAAATCGAGGCGCACTATCGCACTTTCGCAAAAGAACTGGATCCGTTACGTAAGCAGATAGAGCTAAAGAAAAAAGACGAAAAAAAATTACGTGATTCTATAGTAACTACTCCTTACATGCAGGAATTACCAAAAAATAAGAGGCGTAAGACACATTTGTTGGTTAAAGGGAATTTTTTGTCAAAAGGCGAACAAGTGCAGGCAGGTTTTCCAGAGGCTTTTCATAAACCAAAGAAAGGTGTGCCACTTAATCGCTTAGGAGTCGCGAAATGGCTGTTACAGGAAGATAATCCTCTTACGGCTCGTGTTGCTGTTAATCGTTTTTGGGCGCAATTTTTTGGCAGAGGTTTGCTTGATTCAGAGGAGGATTTTGGGACTCAGGGAAATATTCCTGATCATCCTGAGTTGTTAGATTGGTTAGCGGTTGAGTTTCAAGAAAAGGGTTGGGACATGAAGCGTCTTATTAAGACGATAGTTATGTCAGCTACATATTCTCAGTCGGCAAAGGTGCATGGTGAATTAGCTGAAAGTGATTTTCGTAATGTTCGCCTTGGGAGAGGTCCAAGATTTCGCTTGGAGGCGGAAATGGTAAGAGATCAGGCATTAGCCTTGAGTGGTTTGAAGAGTAAAAAAATGTATGGCCCATCTGTTTATCCGCCTCAACCGCCGAATCTTTGGCAAGCTGCATTTAACGGCCAGCGTAATTGGGCTACAAGTAAAGGTGAAGATCGTTACCGCCGAGCTTCTTATACATTCCTTCGTCGAACGGTTCCTTATCCGTCGATGGCAACATTTGATGCCCCGAGTCGTGAGATTTGCGCTGTTCGTAGAATTAGAACTAACACGCCTTTACAGTCATTTGTAACACTTAATGACGAAGCCTATGTCGAATTTGCACAAGCAATGGCATATCGGATTTACAACGAAGGAGGTGTGACAGCGGAAGACAGAATAAAATATGCGTTGAGATTAACATTAGCGAAACCGCCTGAGGAGAATCGACTGAAGGCGTTGATGGAGCTTTATGAAAGCGAATTGGTCTACTATTTAAAAGAGGCTGATGCTGCGAAGAATTTATATGGTCAAATTGCTCCATTGCCTAAAGGTGCGGATATTTCGGAAATGGCTGCTTTTACAGTGTTGGCTAATGTTCTGTTAAATCTAGATGCGGTTTTAATGAAGGGTTGATAATATATTAATAAAATGAATCTGAACTCACAACAGGCTCAATTCATCACTCGACGGCACTTTCTCAATCGCTGTCAAGTTGGTCTTGGCTCTTTGGCTCTTGGTTCCTTATTGGGTAAAGGTGGTGCGGCAGTTGATCCTCTCGCAGCTCGATCATCTCACTCGATGGCGAAAATAAAGAATGTGATTTATCTTCATATGGCTGGATCACCACCCCAGTTGGATCTCTTTGACTATAAGCCAAAACTGAATGAGTTGAATGACACTCCATGTCCTAAGGAATTTATAGAAGGTCGCCGACTACCGTTTATTAAAGGGCATCCTAAGCTCCTCGGTTCTCCACATGAGTTTAAGCAGTATGGTCAGAACGGCCAGTGGCTAAGTAATATGTATCCACAATTAACAGAGATGGCGGATGATTTGACCTTTATTAAGTCAATGTATACGGATCAGTTCAATCACGCGCCAGCACAGATGCTTTTATATACAGGTTCTCCAAGGAATGGTGCGGCTTCGATGGGGTCTTGGATAACGTATGGTTTGGGTTCAGAGAACGCGAATTTGCCAGGCTTTGTGGTATTGATTTCTGGAGGTACTGATCCTTCTGGCGGTAAAAGTCTTTGGGGGAGCGGTTATTTGCCTTCAGTTTATCAGGGCGTTCAATGTCGTAGTACAGGTGATCCAATACTCTATGTTTCCAACCCGAAAGGTATGAGCAGGGAAGTTCGAAGGCGTAGTTTAGATGCCTTGAAGAAGTTGAACGAACAAGAGTTCCGAGAAATTGGCGATCCTGAAACATTGTCTAGAATTAATCAGTATGAGCTGGCATACCGTATGCAGATTAGTGTGCCGGAAGTTATGGATATTTCCCGTGAATCTAAAACAACCATTGATCAGTATGGCGCTCAGCCCGGTAAAGCCTCATTCGCTAATAATTGTCTATTGGCACGCCGTTTAGTTGAGCAGGGTGTACGTTTCGTGCAGCTGTTTGATTGGGGGTGGGATTTTCATGGTACTGGAGCTAGTAACGATTTAGTGAAGCAATTGCCAATTAAATGTGGTGAGAATGATAAGTCAGTTACAGCGCTTCTAAAGGATCTTAAGCAGCGGGGATTGTTAGATGAAACACTTGTGGTTTGGGGTGGAGAGTTCGGTCGTACATCAATGAACGAGGAACGTAATGGATCAAAGTTTCTCGGCCGTGATCATCATCCTGATTGTTTTACAGTTTGGATGGCAGGAGGGGGGCTGAATCATGGGATTACTTATGGAGAGACCGACGAATTAGGTTACACTGTAGCTAAAAACCCGGTTCATGTTCATGACTTACAGGCTACTATTCTTAAATTACTTGGGCTAGATCCATTTCGATTTAGCTATCGCTATCAAGGCTTGGATCAAAGACTGATTGGGCCGGAGAATTCACCGAAAATTGTTGATGGCATACTGGCTTGATTTGAGCATTTTTAAGCAAATCGATCTTCGATAAATGGATTAGCTGTGTTTGAGTATCCTCGGTTCTCCCAAAAGCCAAGTTCATCGTGGTCTCTGAAAATTATTTCCTTAATAAATTTGGCTCCTTTCCATGCATAAAGTTTTGGTATTATCATTCGAGCTGGCCCTCCGTGTTCAAGTGAAAGGGCATGCCCGTTCCATGAATGAGCGATCATTACATCATCGTCCATGCATGCTTCGAGAGTTGTGTTAGTAGTGTAATCATCATATCCGATAAAAAATATATGTGAGGCGTTTGCTGTTGGTTTAACGAGATCTACTAAAGTGAAAAAAGCTACACCTTCGAATTCCATGTTAAATTGGCTCCAAGTTGTGACGCAATGAAAGTCGCTCGTATCACAAAACTGGGGTAATTCCATAAATTGTTTCCAATTTAATGTTGTCGG
>NYWG01000277.1 GCA_002684915.1 Verrucomicrobiales bacterium | reverse complement strand
ATTTGCATTTGGTGTTGGTACATTTAATCCAAATGGTTTTGTAACAAGCGACTACACAAAGAAAATTGAGAACAAGTTCTTAAAAGAGGCAATCGCCCTTGGTATGCACGAACCTGATTTTGTGTATACAAATTCTCAATCATTTATGGACGCAGTAGGACATTGCGTCGACTTTATTAATTTTACAACACCGCGAGATAAACGTGTTCCACGTTCTATCATCATTGCTATGGCAGGTATTGAAAGTGGTTGGGGTACTAGTAGGTTTACTAAAGAAGGTAATAATCTTTTTGGTATACGAACATGGGATCCTGATACACCACAGATGAAGCCACTTGATTTACCTAATGCAGAATTTGGTGTAAAGACTTACCCTACAAAATGTGCTAGTGTACAAGATGCTATTAACATTCTTAATACACACCCTGCATACGAAAAGTTTCGTATTGAACGTAAGAGGCAATCAGAACTTGATGCATGGGATTACAATTTGTTGGCTTATCATATTTCTCCTTGGAGTACTAATGAGAAGTATAGTAAGATGATTGTTAACACAATTAAGAGTAAGGAGTTACCATAATGAAAAGCAAGTACGGACCTAGATACTATAAACCTGATTTCATGGACATGAAAGATCATTGGGCAGTTGGTACACAATGGCCAGTGGAAGGTAGTCGTGGTAATAACTATACTGTTGAGTGGACATCAAAAGGCTTCACTTGTGATTGCATGGGTATGACAATGCATGGTAAATGCAAACATACTAGAGCAATTGCTGAACGTTGGCAGCAAGCCTGTGATCCTAACTTTGCACTAGGAGCATAATATGACAATGCATTTAGCTCGTGGCTTGACCACATTGAACACAAAGAAACGTAAGAAGAAGAAACTTACGGACAAACAGATTGAAGAATACACTGTGAAGTGGAGACAGCATAACAAAGCAATGCGTCGAAAGCATTTACACAGTCATCAGTTCGATACTGTTCAAGACTACATTGCATATTGCAGAGGCGAGTATAAGCCCAAGACTACTCCTGTAATTGCACCATTAAGAACATCTACTCCAACAGTTCGCGAGTCAGATAAAATTCCTAGTTACACATCTAAGAACTCTTTTGCTCCTTGCTTGAAGCGAGAACCATTACAATATACAGGCGAACGTAGGCTTGTTGGTATTGCTACAATGCACAAGAGTAATATGGTTCCTGTGTTTGCAGATGACGATGATAAGACTGGCAAACGTCAGGCTACTGAAATCGCACAAATGCGCAGAAATTGATTGTTGTTAACCTATTAAATAAAGGATGAAACATATTATGAGAACTTTACTATTATTTGTATTCATTGCAATTGCAACGGTACATACATCGTTTGCTGGCCAACACCTTCAAGCATCAACACTGATGAACGATAAGGACTCAACGACAGTTGGCGAGTTATATTCAAAAGAAACACATCCACAAGAATACTGTTTAGCACTTAACATTTACTATGAGTCGCGTGGAGATAATTTAGCAGGAAAAGCGGCTGTTAGTGATGTAGTTATAAACAGAGTGAAATCCACACACTATCCTAATACTATTTGCGATGTGGTATATCAAGCACGTTGGAAGGAAAGTTGGAAAACTAAACAGTATCCAGACTTACCAGACGATCAACGTGTTTTTGTACCCATTAGGCATCAGTGTCAGTTTAGTTGGTTTTGTGATGGTAAGTCAGACGAACCACCAATTGGTGACGAATGGCGTCAAGCACAGACTATTGCGTATCGCATGGTCAACTCAGATTACTTAATTGGTATTGCTGATGGTGCAACACATTACCATGCAACTTATGTCAACCCTAAATGGAACAAAGATATGTTATTAATCGGAAGAATTGGTTTACACATATTCTACGTGCAACGGTAATTTACTGTCCGATTATATTAAACAACTGATTAAGAATCACAAGTATCCTGCTTGTGTAGGATTGAGTAGGGTAGGTTGGATAACAAGCGAAGTGTGGAACGATATGGAAAGTCGTTCCCCATTACTGTATCGTTTTCTTCCTTTGAAGTTTGTAGATTGGGATCAAGACGGTGCAAAAATACACTGGTTATTTTGGAGAAAAAAGTCTTCCAAAATAATGAAATTAACTTGACTTATAGAGTAGACTAACGTATACTGTAAGTAACATTAACACACACAGAAAGAGGCTGTTATGAAAATGAAGGCAACAATGAAGGCATTGACTGTAGGCACACTGCTTATTGCACTGGGTGCTTGTTCGTCAATGAAGACTATAGACGTTCGAGAAACTAAAGCAAATCCATCATGGTACATGGATTGTAAACAAATTGGTTCGGAAGGTTTCTTGTTTTGGAAAGACGACTATGCTTATGCATGTGGCATGGGTGAAAGTAAGTTTGAACAAGCGTCAGAATCACAAGCGTATGCATTCGCTGTAAAAGGCTTTGCAGAACGTATTAATGGTACCGTAAACTCATCAACAACTGTAGATATCAAGAACAACAATCGTGATACAAGAACTTTTGTAGAACACCTTGTTCAGAACACTACAATTAGAGAGCATCTTGAAGTTAAGAAGTATTCATATGAACTGTCAAGCACAGGTCACGTGCATACGTATGTACGAATTAAGATGCCATTGGAAACGTTTGATCGTTTGATCGCTGAAGCGAAAGAGGCGAGCTAATGTTTAGGCTACTTGCGATAGTAGCAGTGGCCATGGCATTCACAGGGTGTGCGTCTAAGCCCCCTGTAATGGCAGAGAAGCCACGATACTGTCACACATCGGAAGATATAACTGTGCAGAATGGATCCACTGTCGATAGTAAGACAAGGGTACAATGTACAGATAGTCAGATTGAAAGGCTGTTTGCTAAAAGATCTGGCATGGCTCCGAACTGTGGCGAATTTAACTACTGGATGAAAATTGGAGGCCAAAATGTTCAAAGAAAAGGTATCAGCTGTCAGAAACCTGATGGTAGCTGGGAAATTGTGCATACTGATCTTTATTAGTTCTTGCACACCAGCAATAGCATCTGACTTTACTAATCCTAAGTTTTTTGAATATTCATCTAACCACCCGGCATCAAGAGTACTTGAATGGTCTTTTGGTTGGTATAAGAAACTAAATGTAGAACAAAAGAATGCATATATGGCAAGTGTTATACACGCATTGCATTATGCAGAAAACGGTGAAGCAGTTAGTTGGTATCGAGCAAATGCAAGTGGTGTTTCAACCCCAGTAGCAACTTGGCCAACAGGGTCAGGTTATTGTAGGAGGCTGCATCTTAGTGCTATTGCATATAATAAACAAAAAGTCATGTCTGTGACTGCTTGTCATTATAATAGTACTAATTCATGGGCCTGGTTTTCAGGTAAATAATGTATATGATTTACGGAATACTGACATTATTAACAGCACTTGCGATCAGTGCTATTGCGATATACTATTCTGTAGCAGGATTGGCTGCTATATTTGCTGCCGCTGTAACTCCTATTATTATAATGGGTGTTGCATTGGAAGTAGGAAAACTAGTTACAGCAGTATGGCTTCATAAGTATTGGAGACATGCTACCTGGTGGCTTAAGACCTATCTCTCCACTGCTGTAGTTGTTCTTATGTTTATTACAAGCATGGGTATCTTTGGATTCTTATCTAAAGCACATATTGAACAAACAAGTGCAGGCCAAGAAAGTATTGCTCAAGTAGAACGTATTGAATCAGAAATAGATAGATACGAAAACATTATAGTACGTGCTGAAAATCAGATTAAGAAGTTAGAAACAACTGGAACAGGCAACGATGCTAATATTCAATCACAAATAGATAAAGAGCAAGAACGTATTGATAATGCGTACAAAAGAATCCAACCTGCAATTGATGAACAACAAAAAATTATTGATAGTCAATCAGCATTATGGAAAAGCGAACTAGAAAAGATTGATGCTGAAATGGCCACACTACAAGGCTATATTGATAACGGAGAAACTAAGAAAGCACAGCAAATGATAGGTGCTAGTGCAGACGGAATCTTTGGTAAAAAGACAGCAGATAAGATTGGCGACTGGCAAGAAAAGAAACAGAAAGAACGTTTAGAACTAATTCAGAAGATTGAAGAGTCTACAAACAATCCACAAGCAAAAGCAGCCGCAGAAGAAATTAAACGTCTGCGTAAAACTGCTGAAGATAATATTAAGAATTCAAATGAACTAATCGATAGATTACGTAAGCAGTTAGGTAATACAGATAAACTTGATGATATTGATACACAAGTAGATGAACAACAATTACGTATTAAAAATGCTAACGCAGAAATTGATACACTTACAGAACAAAAGTATAAGATAGAAGGTGAATACCGTAAACTAGAAGCAGAAGTAGGACCTATTAAATATATTGCAGAATTTATTTACGGTGAAGAAGCAGACAAAACTCTATTAGAAGAAGCAGTACGTTGGGTTATTATTACAATTATATTTGTATTTGATCCACTTGCAGTATTATTGCTTATTGCATCACAATATACTTTCGACTGGAACAGAAGATTCGGTCCAGGAGGGGACGATAACGGCTCCCCAAAGTCAGACCCACAACCTAAGCCACCCTTTACGGATGATGAATATAACGAGGCTTGGCAAGAGAACATCGATAGAGATCACGAAAAAGCATTAAAGGAAAATGAAGAGTTTGATCGTAAAGCATACGAAGACGCTAGAGCTCAAAAGATTTCTGAAAACGTTCCACCTGAAATAGTTAAGTTTGCTGATGAAGAGCAACAAGATGTACCTTCAGCAGTTGATGATGCCGCTGATGTTATGTCAGGATATGAAAGAATTAAACCAGACCTAACAGAAGTTATTGAGCCAGAACAAACTACTTCTGAAATGCTACAAGAAGGTTTCGAAGAAGAAAAACAAGACAACGAAGATCTTGATAAATGGAACGATTGGGTAGAGGCTGCAAACAAGGCAGCAGAAGAACAGTTTGGAAAAGAACTTCAAAATAAAATAGATCTTTCTGACGAAGACGAAGACTTGTTCGAAGGTGTCGCTGCCGAAGAAAAAGAAGCGATGAAACTTTGGAAAATGGAAGATCCAACAAATAACAAAATTAAAGAAACAAGACAACAGCATGAGCAAGGTAAAATTAAAGAGCTACCTTGGTTGAAGTATTTAAAAGCAGAACCGGACTACAAAGTATTTCCGGAACTAGAAGAAGAGATTTCAAAAAAAAAGGAATCTTTAAGCTGGATCGAGAAGGATGGAGCGGAGCAAGTCAAAAAAACCATAGAGAAGGAAGTTTAGGATATATACAAAATGAAGAACAAAATCCTAAGTCTGTATGGCAAAGAATAAAAGCAACATCCAATGAATGACACAGTATCAATAGTAACTTACCCAGACGACATTCAAACTGACGCACTAAGAGTACTCACGTACGATCTTACGCCAGAACAGAGTCAATTAATTAGTAATACTTTACAGAATTTAGACTTACCAAACACAGTAATTTATGTTGCCAAAACAGGCGATGACCCGCAATGGGTGGTTGACAAAAAGCATAAATGTGTTATAGTAATACTAAATGCAAACTCAGAAGATCAAACAACAGCAGGATATTTACTTGCTCAACCCAACTGCTATTACTTTGGTAGCAGTAAATTATCTGTTGCAAACAACAAAGAGATTCTGGAACAACAACATATTAACAATATAATGGAGAAAGCAATAAACAGTTATGGCATATGATAGAAACCGAAAACACGTAAACAAGCATTGGTCTAATAAAGGCCATCACAATAAACCACGAAAACAGTGGACACCAGATCCAGAAGGTTTGGCTGTAACAGTGCGTGAAGGTGAAGATGTTAACAAAGCTCTCCGTAGATTGAAAAAGAAAATTGAGCGTGACGGACTTATGCAAGAGATCCGTGAACGTGAATATTATACAAAACCTAGTGAGAAACGCAAGAAAGCCAAAGCGGCAGCAGTTGCACGTTGGCGTAGAAAAGAGCGTGAATTAGAGCAAGGTCACTCCCAAAGAAAGAAGAGAAAATAATCAATGTTAGTGGTTGACAACGCCACAACTCCCTGTTATAATTATAGAGTAATTTAACACATACACAAAGGCATAAAATGAGAACAGATATAATGATCGACTTAGAAACACTCGATGTGTTGCCTACTGCGGCAGTACTTACGATTGGTGCAATAAAGTTCGATCCGTTTGGCGAAGACGAAGTACAGAAATCAGCAGAAAAGTTTTACGTGAAAGTTGACTTAGACAGTTGTGATGCACTTGGACTTACAACATCAGAGTCAACAATAGCATGGTGGGGCCAACAGAGTAAAGCGGCACAAGACGAAGCATTCAGTACAGAAGGTAGAATTCCTATTGCAGAAGCAATGAACGGATTATACAAATTTTGTTGGGGTGCTCAACGTGTTTGGAGTCATGGTGCAGGTTTTGACGTAGTAATCTGTGAACACATATTTCAAAAACTAGAAAAGTTATGCCCTTGGAATTTTTGGCAAGTGAGAGATACAAGAACATTGTTTGACATTGGTATCAATCCACATAGGCCACCAGTACTTGCACACCATGCATTAGAAGATGCTTGGAATCAAGCAGTAGGTGTACAGAATGTAATGCGTACACTAAGATCAAGTTCAACAATTGATGGCAAGTTTATTCAGCCATACGCTAACATGAGAGGATAAGTGTCGAATATGCGAATCGAACAAGATATTAAATTGGATTACAAAGACGTCCTTTTTAAGCCCAAGCGATCAAAATTAGAAAGTCGTAGAAATGTTGATCTGAACAGGGAATTTAAATTTCACAACAGTGGCCAAACATGGACAGGTGTTCCTATTATGGCTAGTAACATGGACGGTGTTGGTACCTTTTCTATGGCAAAGGCACTACAAGAACAAAACATGATTACTGTAATGCGAAAGCATTATACAGTTGATGATTGGCAAAAGAATGCCAAAGGACTAAAATTAAAGAACGTAAGTGTTTGCACAGGAACAGGAGTTATTTGGGATCCAGATGCACCAGACTTTGCTACTATGAAAGCAGTGTTGGCAATGTATCCAGATATTCCTTTTATTACAGTTGACGTTGCAAATGCTTATCACGAAAACTATGGTGACTTTATTGCAAAGTTACGTGACGAATATCCAGATAAAACTATCATCGCTGGTAATGTTATTACAGGAGAGATGACAGAAGAACTTATTATTCGTGGTGCAGATATTATCAAATGTGGAATTGGACCAGGATCAGTATGCACAACTAGATTGCAGACTGGAGTAGGTGTTCCACAACTATCAGGTATTATTGAGTGTGCAGATGCTGCCAATGGTATTGGTGGACATATTATTGCTGACGGTGGCTGTGTATATGCTGGCGATGTAGCAAAAGCATTTGGTGCAGGCGCACACTTTGTTATGCTAGGTGGTATGTTAGCAGGTTATGATGAATCTGAAGGCGATGTAGTAGATGGCAAAATTCAGTTCTATGGAATGAGTTCAGATGCTGCTATGTCTAAGCACGGTAGTAGAAAAGACGGATATCGTGGTGCAGAAGGTAAGGTAGTACAACTGCCGCATAGAGGGCCTGTAGCACCGCAACTAGTAGAAATTTTGGGTGGTGTGCGTAGTGCATGTACATATATTGGCGCAAGACGTATTAAAGATATGCCAAAATGTACAACTTTTGTACGTTGTACGCAACAAGTTAACCAAGTATTCAATGCATTTGGATAACATTTTATACCCATTTTACCGGATTTATCATTTAACAGTGATAAATAAATGTGTACGAAAGACTGATTCTTTTGTGCAGAGTTGGTTGCCCATTAGGGGACCTAAATTAAATCTTGCTTAT
>NYWG01000276.1 GCA_002684915.1 Verrucomicrobiales bacterium | reverse complement strand
ATAATAATAAACCATTATTGAAAACTGCTTATTATAATAGGTTACCATCATACATATTAAAAAGAGCTAAAACAGGATGGCGTTTTCCAACAGATGAAGGTATAATTGGAAGAAAACCTAATCCTGCTCCAACCAATAGTACATTGAAAGATTATATTAGAGAAATGCTATCAAATAAAGAGATACAAGATATATTTGAATATAGCCCTTCCGATATAGATGATAAATATATGTGTAATACAGGTTGGGAATACGGTAAAAATAAAAGTGGTCATAAGACTATATTACCAAATATAGGACAGAAATCACAAAAACAATTGTTTACTATACTATCCTTCGCTGTGTGGTATGATGTATTTAAAATGAATATATAGGAGAAATTATGAAATATCCATTAGCCTGTGATACTTGGGATCAAAGAGAAGTAAAAGCAATACAAGAAGTTATAAAAGGTGGCCGATACACAATGGGTCCTTACGTTAAGAAGTTTGAGCAAGAATTTTGCAATTACTTTAAATGTAAAGACGCTGTTATGGTAAATAGTGGGTCAACTGCTAATCTATTAATACTAGCATTATTAAAATTAAAATATGAACTAGGAGGAGATATAATTGTTCCTGCAGTATCTTGGTCTACAACTTTTTATCCATTACAACAGTATGGTTTTAAATTAAATTTTGTAGATATTGATAGACGTACTTTAAACATTGATCCTGATAAAGTTGAAAAAGCAATAACAAAAGATACTTGCGCTATATTTGCAGTTAACCTTTTAGGTAATTCGTGTGATTTTGTTAAGTTAAAAGATATTGCGAAAAGACATAATCTTATTCTTATAGAGGACAATTGTGAAAGTTTAGGTGCTATCAATACTGAACTTGATAGATATACAGGTACAATAGGTAAACTAGGTAGTTTTTCATTTTTCTTTTCACATCATTTACAAACAATGGAAGGTGGTATGATTGCTTGTGATGATAAGAAAGACGCTGATTATTTGAGGTCATTAAGAGCACACGGTTGGTGTAGAGATTTACCAGACGACAATGACATTTATAAAAAGACTGGAGATAAATTTAAAGACAGTTTTACTTTTGTAACCCCAGGTTATAGTGTTAGACCATTAGAAATGAGTGGTGCAATAGGAAGTGTACAACTTAAAAAATGGCCAGAAATGAGAAAACAAAGAATATTAAATGCAGAATATTTTACAGATAAGTTTAAAGATAATCCAAATGTATTAATTCAAGAAGAAATAGGATCATCAAGTTGGTTTGGTTTTTCATTAATATTGCAAAATGATTTATATGGTAAACGTGATGAACTAGTTAAAAAACTTGTAGAAAATGGAGTAGAGTGTAGACCTATTGTTGCAGGAAACTTTATGAAAAATCCTGTAATAGATTATATAGATTATATTGATAATAGAGATTATATAAATTCAGATTATATACACGATAATGGATTGTTTATAGGTAATGATGTTAGAGATTTAAAAGAAAATATAGATATGGTATTCAAGATAATAGAGGAGATAAAATGAACTACGACTATTCGGGTGTTGACCACGACCCAAATAAAAAACAAAAAAGAGCATTAATAACAGGCATAACAGGACAAGACGGTGCCTATCTTGCTAAGTTATTATTAGAACAAGGATATAAAGTATTTGGTGGTCAAAGAAGAAGTACTAATCCTAAACATTGGCGACTAGATGAAATGGGTATTACAGATAAGATTGAGTTTGTTGAACTTGATGTAATAGACCAAGCAAACTGTAGAAGAGCAATAGAAGAAACACAACCTGATGAAGTGTATAATCTAGCTGCTCAATCATTTGTATGGTTATCATTTAAACAACCAGAACTTGCTACTCTAATAGACGCTATGGGTTGTTTAAGAATACTAGAAAGTATCAGACAAGTTAATCCTAAAATAAAATTTTATCAAGCAAGTACGAGTGAAATGTATGGAAAAGTACACGAAACTCCACAAACAGAAACAACAAAGTTTTGGCCTAGAAGTCCATATGGTGTTGCAAAACTATATGCTCATCACATAACAATTAACTATAGAGAATCGTATGATATGTTTGCTTGTTGTGGACTATTATTTAATCACGAAAGCGCTCATAGAGGTGAGGACTTTGTAACCAGAAAGATATCTAAAGGTTTAGCAAAATGGTTAAAAGATGGTACACCAATTGTATTAGGTAATTTAACAGCAAAAAGAGATTGGGGACACGCCGAAGATTTTGTTAGAGGTATGTGGCAAATGCTACAACACGATAAACCAGATGACTATGTATTAGCAACTGGTGAAATTAATACAGTAAAAGATTTCTGTAATATGGCACTTGATTATAAAAATATAAAACATTATTGGAATGATAATGAGTGTTTTACAGAAGGTAACGAATTAATTATAACAACTGATAAGAAACATTTAAGACCTGCCGAAGTAGATATATTACAAGGTGACGCTACAAAAGCAAAGACAGTACTTGGTTGGGAACATAAACATAACGTAGAAAGTTTAATGAAAGAAATGGTGGATGCTGATATAGCAAGATTGAATCCAGATAGTAAGTCTGGTTTCTTTGATTCACCTGATAAGTGCCTATGATATTTGTAACCACATATAATTCAGTATTGTATAAGGCGTATGCTCATCAATTGATTACGTCTTATCTTGAAACTAAACAAACAATACCTATGTATGTTTTTGTTGAAGATGATCCTATAAATTATCCTCAAAGAAATAATGTACATTATGTTAATTTGTTTGAAGTAGAACCTGATTGTAAAGCATTTGTGGAAAGAAATAGACATAGAGTACCTGCTGATTTCTTTGAGGACGCAGTAAGATTTTCATATAAAGTATTTGCTCAATCAGCAGCTAGAAACTATGGTGAGAAAATATTTTATGTAGATAGTGATAGTAAATTTATGAAAACAATACCTGACTGGTGGTATGAACAATGTTTACCTAATGACACGTTTTTAACGTATTATGATAGACCAGGACAATATACAGAAACAGGATTTGTAGCATTTAATTCAAAGTTATCAATATCAACAGAATTTTTTAAAGAGTATAAAGATTGGTATGTAAAAGATAGAGTATATTTAATAAAGAGATTAGGAAAGAATTTTTGGACAGATTGTCATACATTGGACGGTACTAGGCAATCATTCCTTAAAAGACCTGACTACAAAGAAAAAGCTTTGGGTGATGGTAATAATGGCCATATAATGGCAAGGGATAAGTTTTTAAATCCTTATATTGACCATAGAAAAGGTCCTAGAAAACATAAACCAAATAGTCCAGAATGGAGTAAACATCAATGACAGATAGTGAAGAGAAACAAAGACAGTTAGACGCTACTATGGAAAATGAAAGTCAAGCACCTAGTCCTATGGTGCAAATTTCTATAAGAGAATATGATAAGTTAAAAGAAAAACAACATTTTATTACAGACAAGAGTTTAATTGAGTATATTGATAAGATAGAGTTTTTTGTAAAAGAGTTAAGAAAACATATTATAAGAACTGATATATAATGATTAATATATTTGTAGGATACGATAGTAAAGAAAAGGTAGCATTTAATGTACTTTCATATAGTATATTAAAAAATAGTACAAGACCTGTATCTATTACACCGATTTATTTACCAAATATAAAAGATAACTTTACAAGAGAACGTAGTAATATAGAATCAACTGAATTTAGTTTTAGTAGATTTATAGTACCTCACCTTATGAACTATAAAGGTTGGGCAGTCTTTATGGATTGCGACCAATTAATGCAAGCAGATATTTCAGAATTATGGAGATTACGTGATGAGAAGTATGCCGTACAAGTATGTAAACACGATTATGTTCCTAAAAAAGATAAAAAGTTTTTAGGTCAAATACAAACAAAGTATGAAAAGAAAAACTGGTCAAGTTTTATGTTAATGAATTGTGATAAGTGTACAGCACTAACACCAGATTATGTGAATAGTGCAAGTGGATTACAATTACATCAATTTAAATGGCTAGAGAGTGATAGTTTAATAGGAGATTTACCTTTAGAGTGGAATTGGCTTGCTGGAGAGTATGAATATAAGCAAGATGTCAAAAATATACACTATACAGAAGGTGGACCTTGGTTTAAAGAGTATAAAGATTGCGATTATTCAAAAGAATGGTTGACAAACTACTCGGAATGTTGTAGTGTAGATAAATGATTCAAGGATTATTAACCAGACCCTTAACGGATGAAGTTGTAAAACCTTTTGTTGAAAGTGCAAAAGGAACACTACATAGTGATGGACCAAATTTTGATACAGTAAACTTTAGTGGAGATATTGCTTGTTTTGGTGTATTAAGAGGTACAGGCGAGGTTATGGCGCAGGCAAATAACTTTTATTATTTTGACCACGCTTATATGTTTGGTAATAGACACTTACCATCAAAGATATTTAAAGAAAGAATATACAGATTGACAAAGAACTATCAACATATAAGAGAAATAGATAGATTAAAAGCAAAAGATAAACAAAGAATACAAAAGTATAAAGAACATATTGATTTGAAGAATTGGAATGTAAATGGAGATTATGTATTAGTTTGTGATATATCTGAACACGCAAAGAAATTTTATGATAGACCTAATTGGTTAGATGAAACTGTAAAAGAATTAAAGAAACATACAAAGAGAGAAATTAGAGTTAGAAGTAAAGGCGCTAAAACTTCTTTTAAAAGTGAATTGAAAAAGGCACACGCTGTTGTATCTTTTCAATCAACTGTATGTGTTGACGCATTAGTAGCTGGTGTACCAAGTTTTTGTGATAAAGTATCAATGGGCATACCAGTATCATTAGACGATTTAAGTTTGATTGAGGATCCTTTATATCCTGCTGATAGAGAACAATGGATTGATAGTTTATTAGCTAATCAATTTACAATGACTGAAATAAAGAATGGAACTGCTTGGGAGAAAGTAAAATGAGAATAGGTATTGGTGTTTTATTCGCTTTCTTATCAGCAGTATTTGCTTGGTTAATGAAGAGGAGAAGAAGATGAAACTGTGGAAGAATAAATTAGAAGACTTTTATAAATGGGTCAAAGGTACTGAACTAGTTGAACTAGATGATATAGATGTATCTGAGGATCCTGTTAGACCTGAATTAACATTAGGTTGGCGAATTACTAAAGGTCGTAAGATATTTGGTTTAAAATATGATAATGAAATTGAAGGTATTATTTGTATAGCATTTACCAATGATGTTCCTACAAGTTTAAAAGAATTAGATATTATGAGTGAGTTAGCAGATATTAAGAACGAAAAGAAAATTGCTATTGCTTATACAGTATGGTCAAGAAAAAGAGGTGCAGGTAAAGAGATAGTAAGTAAAGTATTAGAATATGCTAAAAAGAATAAAATTGAAAGAGTAATAACATTGTCTCCATTAACACCTATGGCGACACACTTTCATATTAGAAACGGTGCAAGACAAATTAACATAAACGAAGAAACGCAGAATTTTGAATATGAGATTAGATAACGAAATAAAATTAGACTATAAAGACGTATTATTAAAACCTAAAAGGTCAACATTATCATCAAGACGTGATGTAGATATGACTAGGACATTTACATTTAGAAACTCTGGTCATACTTATGAATGCTGTCCTATAGTAGCATCCAATATGGATGGTGTCGGAACATTTAGTATGGCAAAAGCTATACAAGAGTATAAGATGATGACTACTATAACGAAAACCACTACAATAGACCAATGGAGAAAGGCTGTAGGGGATGGTATCAAGTTAAAGTACGTATCAGTATGTACAGGCACAAACAAACTATGGACAGATGACGCTGAAGATTATGCTACAATGAAAGAAGTATTAAAGAGTTATCCTGATATTAAGTTTATTACTGTAGATGTAGCAAATGGATATCACACAAACTTTTCAGATTTTATAAGTTGTGTTAGGGATGATTATCCAGATAAAACTATTATTGCAGGTAATGTAGTAACCGCAGAAATGACAGAAGAATTAATTATACAAGGTGCAGATATAGTAAAAATTGGTATTGGACCAGGTTCAGTTTGTACGACAAGAACAATGGCAGGTGTTGGTGTACCACAATTTAGTGCTGTAATGGAATGTGCAGACGCAGCTAATGGAGTTGGTGGACATATAATGGCTGATGGTGGTTGTAATATGCCAGGAGATTTAGCAAAAGCATTTGGTGCTGGTGCTCATTTTGTAATGTTAGGTGGTATGTTAGCAGGACATAATGAATCCGAAGTAGAAGTTAAAAATGGAAGAAGAGAATTTTATGGTATGTCTTCTGATAGAGCAAGAGAAATACACGGTAAAAGAAAAGATGGTTATAGAGGTAATGAAGGACGAGCAGTAATATTACCAGATAGAGGACCAGTAAAAGAAACAGTTGAAGATATATTAGGTGGTGTTAGGTCAAGTTGTACATATATTGGTGCAAGACGATTAAAAGATATTCCAAAATGTGCTAGTTTTGTAAGATGTAATCAACCATTAAATACGGT
>NYWG01000275.1 GCA_002684915.1 Verrucomicrobiales bacterium | reverse complement strand
GTCATAAACCATGGTCTGATCGGCGATACACTCGCCATCAGCCCAGACCTTAAACTCTACTGGATAATCTTGGGCCTTGATCTTGAGTGCGCCCATGCTGGTCGGCTGGCTTACAAATATGCGGCTCTTGTATGTCGCTCCAGCAGAGCCTAACCAATAGTCCCGCACATTCGGGTCACCTTGAAATTTTTTCAGGTAGCCATCATCTATGTAATAGAGCTCACCTGTGCTCTTGTAGTGATACCCACCATGCACATCGTCGTTCATCGTGAACGTAGAGAACGCTGTCTCAGGCCGTCGGGGGTCAAATATCCAACCGCCGTGTGTGTCAGGACTAGTGGTAGTGTCAGTCCAGAATGCTACGTACAGCCCCTCATATAAGAAGGCTTTTAAGGTTGTCGGGTAGAAGTCTTCGTTCCACTGATCTGCTGAAATGAACTCTCGTGAGATCACTTGGCCCGTGGTATTTGACACTGAAACTAGACCATCTGGCCCTGCGTAGAGGACATACTCGCCCATATCCACTATCGAGTTTCTGTTGACGCAAGACTGCGCAACATCCACTTGGATTGCGGTCATTGCCGCTGGGTCCGTACCTGTTACGAAATACGGGAACCCTTTGGTCATGACAATCACGCCATTGTTAGTGGCTGATATACCAATGATCTCGTTCTCGATGGTGATGCGATACTGAATCGGCCACGCGTGTGGTAAGAAAGGCTCCGAGAAACACAAGCGCGTGCCTGCGAACCCACAGAACACCCCGTTACCAACAGGGATTAAGCCTTCCATAGGACCATCTGGATACAGCGAAGTATCGTCGTCGGGCGGTCCAATCCATCCCTCGGATGGCAAGACCTCTGCCAGAGCAGACGAAGCTGTATTATCAGTTATCGAAGTTGTGGTAAATGGCACTTGGGCAACAAGCTGAAAGTACGCGGCATTTGATCCAGCGTTAGCTCGGTAAATACGTTTTAAAGCGCCAGTTCCGAAGTTGTGGTTGCCTGTCGAGGGGTTAGATGTAGCAGGCAGATCCACTTTAATTACTTGTGGGCTGGTCCATGTGATGACAGTAGACGGATCGCTGGGTGGGCCTTCTTCCCCAAAGGCAGTAACGAATGTGTAGACGTATGAGAAGTCTTGGATCTCTTCATCAGTACTAGCTGTCCCAGAAGTCGCGTCATACGCAACAGTAGGCGCTGCGCTTGGGGCAGGAACCCCCAGACGAAATGACACGTTAGGGTATCCACCGTTCCCAGACACCATGCCCGAGTAAGCGCCCATTCTTGGAAAGTCTTGGCCTGTCCAATACGCCCGTTGATGAGTGTCCCGAGCTATCGGAGATTCGAGCACTTGTACATTTTCATCAGTGAACTCGAACAACACATCCGGTTGCCCAACGCGCTGATAATAATGAATCGATTTAATCAGGCCACTGGACAAAGTTGTAACTTCAGAGTCATGCCGAAGAGGTGTAATGCGCCCAGAAGAGAAGGTCATGTTCTCGGCTTTCTGGCCGAGTCCACCTTGTAACAGTCGCGCTGATTTAGCCGGTGCAATACCCGCAAAATTTTCTAGTCTAAAGACTGCCATTTATCCTCCTAAGCTTTTTTCTTGCATCCATAAAATAGCCAGGATCGCTGACAGCACCGCTGTGGTAGCGAACTGCAAAAACGTCTTAGCAATTGTCTTTTTTGTACCTCTCCATGAATCAAGCAGCATTCGGAGTTCGCGCATATCTTGGTACGCTTCTTCGTCTGCGAGACCGATATTTCTGAGAGCTTCTTCTGCGCCTCGTTTGGCGGCTTGATCAATGGCTTTTTTCAATTCTTCATCGGTCATCGGACTACTACCTATTTGCCAGCGAACAAAACAATCGCGAACGAAATTGAGAAGCCACCAATAAGAGTGGCCACCAGAACGATTGCTATATCGGTGTAAAGTTTGCGGTTTTCAGCTTTAGCTTTAGCCGCTTGGAATCGAGCCTGACGGATGTTCCGTCGCTCCTTCATCATATCTTCCCAAAGGTGGCCGTTACCCGTGTAGATGAACGTCTCACGGAGCTCACTTTCGAGGGTTTGAAGCTTGTTCTTGTGAAGGGTGATCTGAAGCGCCTGATTTTCTACGCTCGACGCACCGAAAGTTTTTGCGAGGATATTGGGGTGGGCAGTGCCTTGTTCGAGAGCACTGAGCTCTTCTTTAGCATCCCAGAATTTACCGAGGACACCGGCAACGTCGGCAAGGTCACGGCCATTACCGACGGCGGTCTTAATAGTTTTGTATGCGCTGTTGGCTGCTGCCACCACTGCTAGTGCTTCTGCAACTGGCATGTATCACGCTCACTTTTCAGGAAATAGACATTCCTGAATAAACTTATTTACCTCCTCATCCTGATACCCAAGCGCAGCCATGACTTTCGGTGTGTGGGGATTTTGCTTCTGCCAAAAACAGTACTTGTTTTGCGCATCAGTAAAATCTTTGTCTCCCCTCGCACCTACTTTACTCAAGTAGTACTGAAGGTTGCTCTTTACCAACCCTATTACTGACTCAAGTTCCTCGACATCGGTTATAAATCCTGCACTAACCATGTCTTCACTAAAAATGTTTCTTGCCCATTCAGGCAGTTCACGCTTCTTGGACCAAGTCATCGGTGTTACCCGCTCCTTGAACCCCAAGAGCATTTCATGATTCTCGTCGATAGGACTAAAATCATGAAAAGCCCCTGTTACTTTCTTCGGCCCAGCTATCAAGTCAAAGCCAAAGACCGGCGATCCATCGTCGGTGTGTGGGAAGACGGTGAGATGCATCATGTACAGTCTCTTCGTATCCCTCGCATCTACAACGTCCAGATGCGCCCTTCTAAACTTCTCAGATCTCCATAGGTAATTATCCCATGGATAGCGGTGGCCTTCATCGTATGTTTCGTAGGCTGAGAGCTCCGAAACAAGCCACTTTTTTGCCCCTTCTAGGCTAGTGAATATTGTGCTTTCTGGTAACCCTGTCATACAGCCCTATTACAAAGTCAAAAGCAGCCACTGCTTCCTGCATATTTGCTTCGTCATGTACTAAATTTTCTCGTATTCCAGCTATCAGCTCTTTCCTGTTCTCAAATACGTACCTGCGGCATTTTCCTGGGAGCTTGCCCTTCAGCATCTGCCCCCCAAACATGTCACCCATGTGATGCACATACACATGAGCCAGCGTTCCTTCTCTCGACTGCTGCCATACACGGTCGCAGTACTCAGCGATAAAGTCGTTGTAGATGGTAGGCTTGATACTGTGCTCCGATACCAGCTCTACTAAATCTTCTAACATCGCCGTGAAACGGCTGATCCCCTCCAGTTTATAAATCCAGCCAACCCGCCTCGCTTTACTTTCGATGTCGCCATAGGCGATCAAAAGATTAGCCAGCAGGTCCACGTATGCCTCGACGCTAATCGTTCCCTTTATCATGCTCTGGGCCATCGGATGATGCTCTGCCCTGTCATGTATTGGTTTTATGAACTCTCTTAGCGTCATCTCAAAAGCCCAAATTAAAACCAATGATCACTCGATCTTCGCCAGATTTGTTTGGCATGGTCGAATGCGGCAACCAACCAGGAAAAACAAACATCACACCTGTATAGACCGGAAATTGTCGCTTCGTTATCGCCTGAGCAGGGGCATCGTTTACCCACACTGCTGATTTCAAATGCCAAGCTGGGTCATGGAATACCAAGTCACCAGCATCATGTTCAGCCTTTGCATAGAACACCCCACTAAATGCAACATTAGAGTGAATATGCTCTGGTATGTATCCCCCGTCTGGGTACATCGAGTACCACATGCTTTCTATCCCAGCTCTAGACGAGTACCAATGTTCTCGGTCAGCGTGCTTGAGCAGCTCTTTGGCCATACTAATAATTAAATTAGCTGGCCGTTCCCATTCTTCGAGCAAATGCAGCCGGTCATTTGTCCCGTGGGAAGTTACTCCCTGCTTCTCCCGCAGTTCTTTATCGTCAGTCCTTGCCCGTGTATTCCAACCATCGGATATGAGGCGCAGATTCTTAGTCTGCTCTTCATGTGCGGCTGCTAGCGCACACATCTCCTCACAAATGTCGTAGTTCTTGCACTCCCCCGCATAAGCTGGAGTTTCAAAAAACCCTAACTTGCGGCCCTCTAACATTGGTTTTCCGATGGCTCTTTTGTATGAGCCCATAAAACTAACGAGTGTCTTGTACCTGTTAATACCGGCGTTATTTTGTGCGGGAACGCAGAAGGAAAAAGAATCATTCTTCCCCTTTTCTTTTCCGCGACGTAGTTAGCGCCTCCGATTTTAATTTTTAAGTTGCCCCCCACATAATCGTCTGGGTCTGACAACTCTACTGTCGCACTCACAATCCGACTTGCTGCTAAACCATTAGCAGATGAGTCAGTGTGCCAGCCATAACGCGCCAAACCGCCGCCGTAACGCGTAAACTGAATCGACTCCACATAATCGAGATTTACAAAATAATCGTCTCTCGATATAGCCAACAAGTTACTAACCAACCGGCCCATCAATGGATCTAGGTCACTACCTGCGTCAACCCAACTGACTTGGCTTTTCCTTTTTAGCCAGCTAGCAATTTTCTGTACCCTGTTTCCTACTTTCTCTCCATGTGTAGACGCAGTTTCTAAATTTGTAGTCCCGAAACGAATGATTTCTTCACATTCCTCATCCGTGAGAACTTCATCAAGCCATCGATAATATGTCCTCATTCGGGATCACTTTCCTCCTCGGAATCACTTTCCTCCTCGGGGATCGCAGCTTCCTCATAAGCCCATGGCGCAGTCGGCCACGTCACATCATCAGGGCTTTTTACCTCTGGGTACACTGAAGGCAAATCTCTGAGAGCCTGACGGTAGGTTTCATAAGCAGCCTTATCGTCGGCAGACAGTGGGCTGTCAGGTAACATGGACCAATCTGTGTCATTCAGCAAAATATCTCGCTGATGCCGAATGTGAAGATTAGTCAGGTAATTTTGGTCAAGGTCTATGACCTCATAATTCCATTCATAATCACCGTCGCCGTTTTTAATCCAGCCATTAATCTGACATCTCTGCCCCTCTGTAAGAGTCGGAGGGTTGTTTAAAACCGGTTGATAGCCTTGAGCAGCAAATTGCTCGTCCGTCATTTCACCCAAAGATAGAGCTAAATTCTCGCGAGCTATAGGATTACTTGTTACATCACCATCACCGCTCACAGATAGATAATATTTTTGCATCTTGTTAGCTCCTTATGTGGCGTTCGAGGGATATGAACGTGATCCTGGTGGACCCCAGATAATTCTGACGCCGCCAGTGCCGCCGTTACCTGATGCGCTTGGCCATGAAGTTCCTGGACCACCACCGCCGCCGCCGTGAGTGCCGCCTTGAACATTTGATGAACTTGCGCCGGTTCCAGAGAAAGGGTTCTCTCCGTACGCGCCATTGGTCCCACCAGCGCGTCCAGATCCACCGCTGCCATGGCTATTGGTGTTGTTGTAACCAGAAAATGGGTTGTAAAAAGGCTGGTTACCATTAATTGGGCCTGCGCCGTTTAGCCCTGTGCCGCCTCCAGCACCGGTTCCATAGGTCGATGAGTAGTAACCGCCGCCGCCAGCACCGCCGCTATCAGTATTCCAGCCAGGAAACTGCGACTCATAGCCGTTGCCACCACGGCCTCCATAACCGCCACAACCGCCGCCGCCTTGATAATTAGGGGCATTACCGCCAGCACCGCCGCCATCACCGGTATAACCGCCGCCAGAGCCATTGGAATTTGGGCCGTCGGCTGTTGCCGCCCCACCGGACGCATTCCCACCGCCTTTACCGCAGACAGTATTTATGTCTCCGAAATAGGAACTACCGCCTTTCAGTGCTGCTGACTGACTAGAAGAAGTGGAACTACCACCCTGACCAACGGCCACGGTGTATGAGACTCCTGGCGTAACAGTGATATTATTTTTCCAACCAAGACCAGCACCACCACCAGCGGGGTTAGCCCAGTTGTCCATACCACCGCCGCCGCCACCGATGCAAACCACCTGTACTTGGTGGACACCAGGAGGGCAAACCCAAGAGTAAGTTCCTGCGCTTGTGTACTGCTGTTGCCCCGTCGCGGTAGTGGGCAGTGCGAAAAGTTCGTTAGCCTTTGTTTGAGAGAGCGGGATTTTAACCCCGTTCACAACACGGTATAGATTCTCATCGCTAAAAGAGAGCTCCGCTGAAACGAACTCTCCCTTTACCTCCAAATCTCCTACTTCTAATTTAGCCATAGCTAATTACCTCGCGCCCATTAAGCGTTGTTAGTGGTCAGCGTGACTGAAACAACATTGTTGTTGTTCGAGGTATCCCACGAGCCGCTGTTTGGGTAGATGTGAATGCCATGCCAAGTGGTTGGCGGGGTGTTGGATGCGTAGTTGTTCCAAGCCATCATCCCGTGGTTGGGATAGTCATAGCTTGTATCCTGCTGATACCAGTAATTAATCCTGTGGAGATGACCACCCGAGTTGCCGTACTTGTGGATACACGCCTCGTAAACAAACGCTATACCGTAACCATAGGTATCCGAGTTAGTACCGTATGCGGTGGTGTAACCAGGAAAATCAATATATCCATTGTTACTGTTGTGGCGATTGCTGTCGGTGGCACTACCGCCGTTGTAACTATCTTGCCAACCAGCACCGAGGTAACCACTAGTAATCGGATTACCGCTAGCATTAGCACCCATCATACGGATGAGGTAATTGGTAGTAGCTACTAGCTTGCCTTCGATCCGAACCATAATAATGTCGTCAGTACTGATACCTGACTTCACGTCGGTCCACATGATTCTGTTTGACGTGGCATAACTACTACCAGTGAGGCTGAACGCCTTGGAGTACGTACACGTTTGGACCTCTGTAGCCCCAGCACCAAAAGACAAGTTGCCAGAACCATCGGTTTGCAGGGTGTCGCCACTAGAGCCATCGGCGGCAGGAAGAGTAAGTGCGACCCCACCGCTCTTTTGGATTTCATCCACTACTATCTTAGACATAATAAAGTCCTATTAATTGAACAGCGCGAAGCCGTCTGGGTTAAGTACAAAGTGATAAGATCCGGTGGGGATCGTATAAGTGACACCGCTATTCACGGTGATCGTATCCATCGAGAAACGCATGGAATTTGATGGCACGGTCTCGTTTGCAGAGATCGCTGCTATGAACGGTATGTCTGTACTAGAAACATTACCGAGTTGTGTATCGGTGTAAGCATTAGCTGTCGTAACAGCGTCGGTTTCCGCTTGATCAGCATAGCCCTCAACAAAAGTCTTAACCGCATACTCAGTCGGGACAGCAGAGTTGCTGTTACCTGAGAGTGTGGGGTCAGACGAAAATTCGTTGATCGTCTCACCGAGCTGCGCTCCAATTGACCCCAACCTCAACGAGGTCAAACCAGCTAGGTCAAAGGCACTAGCATTAAGTGTCGCTCGACCGGTGGCCTGATCAATTCTGAAGTACTCACCAACGCGGAAGTTGCCGTCTTGGTCCGTAGACACGTAGTACACGCGTCCAGGAAACGTCTCGTTAACCTCATTACCTTGCGCAGGTGGCTGAGAAGGAGTGCCAGGATAATTAGTTGTCGTTCCCCCGCCTGTGCCGATGCTCAAGAAGTCATGGCCGGTCAGGCGAATCTGCGAGTACTCTTTTCTCAGGTGTATCGCTGCGTTATCAGCAGAACCGGCAACCTTTTCCTGCGCTAACACCAAGACCAGTTCGCTAGAAGTACCGGCCCAAGTGCCGCTGACACTCTGGATTACATATGAAGTACTGTCACCAGCAATGCTGATACTCATTCCTGGCAGCGGTTCGCCGTCAAAACCATCAGCGATAAGAGTAAACCCACTTTGGTCTTCGAGACCCCCACCACTAACTGTACCGGTGGCTGACGTTGAGCCGCCGGTATCAAAGGTGAGCGCGTTAGTCATGCCGAACGTCCCAGTGACGTTCTTCACGTAAACCTTGTTAGCGGATAGCTGAACATTGGTTACGGTTGCAGTGCCGCCGGTAACGTCGTCAGTTACGGTGTCTCCAACGAGAGGCGTGCCAGTAGCTAGCGTAAAGTTAAGCTGCTGACCCGTGACCGCACCAGAGATATAGGTCTCATTAGCGTCGAATCCGCTAGAGACCGCACCCCAGTTACCGTAGGAGTTGTTGCCGTTCAGGGCTCGAATAAAACCACCGCCCGTAGTCGCGTAGCCGAAGTAACAGAAGTAGGTAAAGCAAGAGACGATCTCTGACTTACCGCCGTCTTTTACCCAGAAGCCCACACCAAGATCAGAAATGATGGTGTAGCCGTGGAACAGCATCGACTTGTTACCGGTCGTGTGAACGCCACCATCGACCAGAGCACCAATGCCCCCAGCTCCAATGGCAGAACACTCGATGACGTAGGGGGATTTAGCGGTAATTGGAGAAGCTGAATTCAAGCATACGAACACGCCTTTGGCGGTCGAGGTTGTAATATCTTCAGCAGTGCTGCCAGCTTGCCAACCGGTCATGCCCTTAAACGTCATCTTGTTCAGGATCGAACCATCAGACATCTGGAACATGTTGGATTCGTTGTTCGGAGTAGAGCCGTCATCTGAGTTACCAGACGCTGGCTGAACAATAGTCGTACGCTGGTTGTCACCAACAATCGCTACATTAGGCGGCACGACAATTGGCAGTTGCTCGTCGTACGTACCGTTCTTAACGTAGATGGTTGCTGTTGCACCGGTAGGGACTTGCGAACAAGCGTATTTGATTGACGCAAACGGGTAAGCCAAACTTTTACCGTTTGTTACCGCATCAGTACCGTGAGGCGCTACGTGGAAAACATTCGCAGAGTAGCCAGCTTGGACCCACTCCAGCGAAGAACCATTCCCAGCAATGCTAAGTTGCTTGGTCTGATCACCAGCATTTATCGCAGGTAGGACATTCGCGCCACCAGCGACAAACAAAGTCCAATAACCTGAGGCTAGATCAGTACCGAAATCAGCAGTAGCGGTATGGTCTTCAGTTGCAATGTAGACCGTGCCGACTGAGTCTCTGACTATATCGTCCCGCAAATAATCAGCACTAGCGGTCCACCCCGCACGCCAACGAATACCGCCGTTAAACTTGACCCACTCGTTGTTGCCATAATCAGTTTCAAAGTTGCCTGATGCATGTGCAGTCAACGACAGGTATGTGCTGCCGCCGTGTGTGACGATCTCATCAGTCGCATAATTTGTCGCGGTAGTCCAAGCACCTTGGTTTTTATACCCGTGAACAATCTTGTCCCACGAAGCACCCTGAACAGGGGTGACGTTTGTGCTATCCACCTTCGCCTGATAAACAGATCCACCAAAACTAACTACTTGGCCAATGGTGTAATCAACCGTAGATGCCCAAATGCCTTGGTAGGTGAAGCCCTGTGTAAAGACATCCCAATAAGTGGTGTCTGTCGGGAGGTTACCGGTAGTGTCTTGCGTCGCTACATATACATTAGCGCCATAAACAACCAAGTCGCCTTTGTAGTAAGCAGTAGCCCCGTCGTACCCGTCCTTCCACTCAGTACCAGTTACAAACGTCTCCCATTGAGTCGTGCTGGTAGGCAAGTTGCCGGTGGTATTCACCTTTGCGCGGTAAATGTTAGGGCCGTAGGCGACTAAGTCACCAGGAACATATGCTGTGGCGGCGTTATAAACACCTTCTGGTGATACACCTTCTACAAACTGGTCCCAGTACGTAGTGTCAGTGGGGTCATTGCCGGTCGTATCGACCTTAGCGATATAGACAGATGCACCATGAAGAACAAGGTCATTTCTCTGGTAGGCAGTAGAGGAGTTGTACGCCCCTTCATACTGAATACCGTCTGCAAACTGTGACCAGTAGGTCGCATTTGGGGGCGTGTTGCCCTGCGAATCCAGAACACAGATGTAAACTTTACCGCCGTGTGTAACACCGTCTGCCACGCGGTACTGGGTAGCGTTATCGTATTCACCTTGGAACTTGAAGCCTTCTACCATCAACGCCCAGTAGGTGTTGTCGGTAGGCAAATGGCCGCTGGTTTTCAGCGCGTAGGTGTATACATAAATGTTACCGCCGTATTTGACGATATCATTTGATTCGTAGTTTGTAGCAGAGGCCCAGTCACCAGCGAAATGGAACCTCAGTTTTCCGAGATCGATTAGTTGTGTCATAAGAATTTCACCAATAAGTGACCGTTATCTGTCCACTGGAACCGCAGCGTGTCGCGACTCCAGACCCAAGCTTTGTACTCGTCAGCTTCTATGGCCCCCTCCTGAGGAATATGGACTTCGCTACCGTCGTTAATAATTTCGACATTCAGATCGCCCGTAGCGTTATCTAAGCGAAACCCATAAAAAGTTTGTGTCGCTAAATCCGTGCCTGAATAAAATCCAGCCATCATTTAACTCCCGTGAGCAGCGACGCAATCACGTCGTACGCATCATCGATTCCAGCAGTGGCAACCAGTTGATCGCCAGCCACCATTACTATTCTTCCCTTCATAACCTCGACGTTCTCGCCGTTTGGAATCCGCAGATCCTTAGCTATGTAGGTGTCTCCCCCGCTTCTTCGGAGGATCAGGTCAAAAGGCACGATAGAACCGAAGATGTTTGCGGCGTTGCACCCAATCAAAAGTGCCTTGTCATTTGCCGCCACCGTGTAAACAGTGATCTCGGTAGTACCGATGTCGTTGGCTGTTGCATTAATAAAGCTAGTAGCCATTCTTCACCTTTATCCAAGAGCAATAGCCATCGCCATTGCCTCATCAGCCGCATCCTCTTGGATGTCGTCCATTAATATTTTTGTCACCCGCAGTTCTAACTTGTCGCCAGCGTTAAATGCTGAAGCGGTCGTATCATCAAGCCCACGGACAACGGTCAATGTGTCTGTTGCTCTGGTGGTACATCTAATGACTTCAAGGATTTCCCCACCGGTCCCATCATCTCCAACAAGAGTGACGTAAAAATGATCACCTGCCCCAGGATTAGGAAACTCTGAACCACTCCCCGTCGCAATTTGGATCGTAGTGTCAGTAGCACTAATAGACTGAGTAATCGTAGTTTCCGCATTGTTTGAGTAAAGAACCGCCATTACGCCGCCATCAAATAACTAATTTCCAATGTTTCTATAACTTCAACCTCTGCCTCCGCTGTTACGCCGCTTTCAATAACAAACGATGCTTGGACTCCGCTGACCACTACGCTTGTAGCAACTTGATCAGCTATCGCGTTGACGACATACAAATTAGCCGCAGCGATACTTCCTGAGTTCTCTTCAACTTCCTGAGATGCGCTAACACCATCCACCTCTACAGCCGCTACGATGTCGTCGTAGTAGTGGATAACAAGGAGCGTAGGCTCTACTTCAACCGTGGCTTCGGTAGTGGTGGTGTCAGACGCGACCGGTATTACCAACCGGACATTGGCTTCAGCCGTTGCTTCAGTCGCAACAGCAGCAGCCGAATTCTTAGTCAGGTGAATGTCAGCAGTAGCTGTGACAGGCCCAAGGACTGCGACGCCCAGAGGCTTAGTAATGTGAACGTCAGCTTCGAGGGTCGCTTCAGTTTGCAGACCACCGAGTGATGACTGTCCATCGAGGTTAACAGTGATGTGTACATCTGCCGCTGTATCTGCGGATACAGATGCTGTGCCATCAATGGGGATATCGAGGTGGATATTGCCAGCAACAACCGAAGACGCGAGAGCATCAACAGCAACTGGGATCTCCAGCTCAATATCACCACTGGTAAGAGCAGATACATTAGTAGTGCTCTCAAGATTTACAGTGATCTCAACATCAGCGGCGAGAGTTCCTGTGGCTTGAATACCGCCGAGGCTGGAGTTGCCATCGAGCGGTATATCAAGATGCACATCGCCAGCCACTTGTCCCTGTGGCAAGGCGGTTCCGTCGAGTGGGATATCTAAGTCTACGCCGCCGCTGGCAGTAGACTCAGCCTGAACTTGCGTAGCAAGCGGCACATCAATAGCAATGTCACCGGCAAGCGTTCCTGCTGCTTGCAAACCGCCAAGTGAAGATTCGCCGTCGAGATTAACGCTGAGACCAAGTTCGGGTGTGCTTGTGACTTGGGAAGCAGCTTGGCCAGCAATCTCGATGAGAAGGTCAAATACACCTTCAACAGCAGAGGTAGATAGTGAATCACCTCCTAATGATGTTGTTTGGTCAATTTCAACAGGATCGGTTGTTGCCGAAACATCAACAGAAGACCTGACGACATTCAGTACAACCGGCTCAACTGGGGTGGTAACTACAGAAGCATCGACCCCAGCACCTACAGATGTGATTTGATCCAGCCCAGCTTGCGTGGATACCGCTGTGCTTACTGCGGCGGCAAGAGGGGCTTGTTTATTAAGTGGTGCGCTTACAACAACATTACTGCTGGCGCTTCCTGCTAGCGGAGCGGATATGTTTACGTCAGCGGCAGTGCTGCTATTGACTACTAGTGAACCGGCGAGCGCAACTAGCTTGGCAACGACCGCTATGCGGCCATTGAATACAAACTGGTTAAAACGCCCCCTATTCAACATAGTGTATGGCTACCCTTAGGCGAATGTAACGACCAAAGATCCCGCTGGGAAAGTGACCGTATCGCCTTCGTTAATTGTTTTATTGATAGTTAAAGAGCCGTGAAACAGGAGATTGCCGCCTGTTGATGCGTCAAATACTCCGAAAGCTTGAACCTGCCCCCAGCTCGATGTGGGCTCTGGGAAGGTGATCGCCCCGTTGTTACTAGTTGCACCGCCAGTGCCACTAGAGGCGACGGTGCTACCAGTGCTCTGCGTACCAGCCCAATTAGCTAGGCTTGAACTCACAGATACACGGGCATATCCACTACCACTCAGCTCAGTACCGCCACCCGTATCACTGGGAGCTGCGGTATATAGGCCGATATATAGAGTGGATGTAGTTGGAGCCGTCTGACCGCGAAAAATCTGGTCTACCAGACTGTTCTCCAAAAAATCTGACATTGCTGACATGGGTGTCCTCCGCTATGCGAAATCTTCGCGAACAAAAAATTTAAGTTTGTCGTACACAGTTTGGAGTTGACCCGCAAAGCTGATCTCAATCTCCCCTTCGTACGGTCCAGGAGGTACGTTCAGAACGCCCCCCGAAAAATCAAATCTGACTACACCGGCAGTACCGCCGCCCACCTTGGTACAGGTGATTGCGGAAAGTACTTGTGCGCTGCCCACTGCTCTGAAGTAGACTTTCACTACTGTGGTAGCGTCGGACAGGTCTAATGCCACCCCATCAGTAGGGTCTGTGAGAGTCAGCTTGATAGAGGGAAGACTATCCCCCTGTACTAACTTAATTTTTTCAGCCATAGCAGCACCCAGTATTAATTATATTAGCTATTCTAAACTCTATCCACAAAAAAATTAACCCGCTAATATTAGCTGGCATACTTCTTCCGCTCGATTTGGGGTCTGTTCCCTCGCCCATTTCGAGTCCATAAAGTGGTCATGAGCCGATTGCCAATCGCCCGATCTGAGGCTGGCAAGTCCGTTTTTGAACTGTGCCAAGCCGCCCATACCGAGCTGGAAGGCCATCGAAACCATTGCTATACGGCGGTTTTCAGACAAATCCTCAAACCACGGGTAAGCATCCGTAAGGTCTCTCTCGACCCGCTCTATATCGTTTTCGAGCAAGACCATACTCTCTTCGAGAGTTAATCCTGGTCCACCTTGCTCGATGACTCTGCCAACGCCTATCGTGAGTACGCCTTCGGTACAACGATATGCATATTGGCGGTAGCCTTCCCACTCTACTAATTTTTTTGTGACTTCCCTCACTTGTCCCTCGACACTCCTTTGCCTTTCTCTACCGTTCTCATTGCACCCAGACCCAGCATTCCAAGCAGCACAGGCATCATGGTCTCTAAGGGGACCAACGGGATAACAATGTCCTTTTCCATAAGCTGAAGAGCGAAATTAGCAAATGGAATAGTGATGAAATTGCCGAACATTCCGAATACGCACGTCCAGCCGACTGCCGGTCTCCAGCCACTAACGAAGAGGCTCTTGTGAGCAGCCTCCACCTTATTGACCTCAATTTGAGCCATGGCCTGTTCCTGCGCATGTTTCTCGGCCATGGTCGCAATCTCATGGCAGAGCTTCTCTTTCAGGTCTTTGTCTGGGATTACCTTATCGAGGATCGTCGAAATAGGTCCGACAAGCTGACTTACTAGTTGAAGCATATTTATCCCCCTAGATCATCAGCCCTAAAATGAATGAAACAACACAGCAACCAATGAACACTTCACGGGTGTGTGCGTCCCACAACCCAGTGATCGCCTTCTTGATCTTCTTCTTGTACACATTAAAAAAATCAGCCATGTCTACCTCCTAGCCGAATTGGTTATATAAAGGTGCGGCCCGTGAAAGGTCGCCTCGAATTAACACCTGATACAGCATGTCCACGGTCGGGCCGAAAATACTCACGGGCGGTTTGCCCCACCTAATGTCTGTCTGCGCACTGGTGAGCAAAGCAAGTGGCCCAAAGACTCCCGCCGCACCATAAGCGGTTATGAAGTAGTCAGACCAATCCATATTGTCTGTTCGGAACACCCGCGAATCTGCTTCTGCGAATGGCAATATCGCGCCCATCGAGTACTTGGTGTACTCCTTGAGCTCCAAAGAAAGCATTGCAAAAGGCAAGACTGCCGCGCCAAATAAGGCCAAATGCGGAAGCATGTCTTGTGCAATGATCTCTGTGCTTGATTTACCGGCTGCTCGACCCTCTGCCTGACGGGCCTTCATCTCTCGCACCACCCCACCAATTACGACTTGGCCGTAGGAATAAGGGAAAGACTTGAGCTGCCACAGAATCGCGTAGCGAGGGTCTGACGCCCAAGCAGGACGTTCTGCTGCGTTAGGTCTGAGCATGGTGGACTCGACAAACTTCTGTAGCCCTTGCTTGACGAGCTGCCCCGCGTCGCTATCGAACCCTTTACCTTCTTTTATCCATTGCTTAACGATGTCTGCATTGAGCCCCAGCTCATTCAGATACCGCTCGGATCTATTTCGGGGGTTTAACGCGTGGCTCTCTATAAACTTCTCTGCCATACCAGCAGCAAATACACGGGTAAAACGCGTAAAGATTTCAAGGCCGGTGTACTTGAAAAAGAAGTCTGCAAATGAGCGGCTTGTCTCGTCCATATATTGCAAATCAGCTTCCGACATGAAAGCGTTAGCCATGCTGTCATTAGCTACCACCCCGATTTCACGGGCAAACTCATAGCGTTCTCGTGGGTTAGCAATAGTGTTTATGATCTCTCGGAACCCGCCCATGATCCCGCCGAACTCACGCGTAGCAACTATCGCGGTTGCCAGCTCTGGGACAGAAGATAAAGTGGCCAGACTTAACGTAGTCCATATCTGGATAGTCTGGGCCGCGCTAGAAGCCGTTCTGAATGTTGGATTCATCGGCACATAGAAGCCGAGCAAAGCGCCTAACTGCCGGTATGCATCAGCCTGTTCTTTCTCAGTCAACTGCGCCAGTTCTTGAGCAAGCGTAGTCTCGCCGCCCTTTGTAGCTCGGTTCCATTCAACGCGCTTTACGATGCGCTTCATGTACTGCATAACCACCTCATCTGGCGGCTTCATGAAACCAGCAATGGAATCGCGGTCTACCCCGCGTGTAAGCTCGA
The DNA here is from genome assembly GCA_002684915.1 of Verrucomicrobiales bacterium. Lineage (GTDB taxonomy): Bacteria > Verrucomicrobiota > Verrucomicrobiia > Limisphaerales > UBA1096 > UBA1096. The sequence continues at coordinate 2,062 of NYWG01000275.1, read as the reverse complement.
TGGCCTCTTCCGCAGCGTGCAACGGATCAATGCCCTGTTTCAGCGACTCCTTCGGAGTTCGCTTAGATTTCTCGACGGCCTCTGCTATCCGGTCTTTGACTTGCTGCGGCGTTAAATCGCCACGCTGTGCCGAGATGATCTGCGCAAACGTATCGATGTCGCCCTCGACCAGATCTAGGTCCAGCATCACTGGGAAGTAATCGTTTTGCTTCTGGATGTTGGTGTTGGGTTCTTTTGCTATGTAGTCGTCGTAAATCTCCTCCAGGAAATTACGTATCTTCTGAGCATCTGGAGACAACGAGGCAGTTGGTCTACTGCTAGCAGCTTCCCTCGCAGCATCTTTGAAGTTCTTCGATTGGAAGTAATCGAGATTGCCGCCGAACAGATCTTCTAATCTGCTTTGGAACTGGTTTATTTGGAGAGTTGTTCGTTGTACAAAACCCAACCCCTGCTCGCCCGAACGGCCATACATCATGTTAGATATACGGACACCCGCGCCTGTTTTTTGACCCAGCGCCCGAAGCCGCTGTTGTGTAGGCAGGACTACCTTCATCAAGGCTTCCCAAGCTTTAGCGGTTTGGGTCGCTAGATCAGCCTCCTCCATAGCCTTGATACCCTTGTTACCAATAAGTAACTGGGCGGCTTTGTGGACGGCGTCTCGGATGCTGTTTACGCGCATCTGACGAACTGGCTCGAACACGTTACCAGCTAAGTTGTCGAGGGCTGATTGTGAAGTGTCGGGTACAGCAGATACGTTATCGCGGTCTTTCCTGCGAATTACGTCTTTAACAAACTCATCGAAAGTTTGTGAGTACTCCTGACCGAAGCGTCGCTTGTATGTGTCTCGCATGGAGTTCCACATGGTGCGAAGTTTCTCGGCAAGAGCTTGGAAGAATCGCTGTACAACCCCGCGAGCTTTGAGTTCTGACGCGCCCCACTTAGCAGTCTGGTCGGCGACCCACTCCTCGAAGGCAACGTCCTCCTCATACCCAGCATACAGATCAGGGTCTTTTTCCAAAGCTCGCTGGAAGTCTCTATATAGTCGTGACCGGAGCTGCGGGTTCTCGATGGCCTTCTGTACTTCTTCTTTGTAGAACGCGTGACCAAGCTCGTGTGCCATGGTCAATGCCAGCTCGGCCTCATTAGTCAGAGCGGCATCATTGAGCACAACAAGGTGGGCCATACCCCCGCCCTTTTGCGGCATAGGTATATATGTGCCAGGAGCTTTCGCACCAGCGGCTATGGCGTTCTCTACAGCACGAGCTACTGCTGGATTACTGCTCAGATCGACGATTCGATTGCCGAACTTATAACGTCCATTACCGAGCGAGGCTTGCTGGAGCTCACTGGTTGTCATGACCGCTACTTTGCCCCTGAGACGTAGTCTCTTGAGCATGGTGTTAAGCAAAGACTTCACGGTCTGGGGTAGATTGCCAAACACTTCCGCTTGCTTGTTCTCACTCAGCCACTCTTCGGCTGATTGTCTTATTGCATCAGCATCAACTGCTTCTTCTGGAGCAGTTTCTTTGTAACCAAGACGGTTTTCGCCCATCTCTACATTGGTTCGAGTAGCTAGAGTTCCCTCTTGGCGAGCGATCTGCTGGACATCTGCCCCCGTACCTTCACCGGCTGGCAAATTGTCGGGTATACGAGAAACCTCTTTCCCAAGCTCAACCGTATTACCCTCCGCATCAGTGCCAAGCACTATGCCTTGGTTGAAGAGTTCTGTAGGTCTGCCCCCTCCAGTGCCATCTGCTCCCTCTGGGGCTGATGGTACATTTCTCTCCCGCGCACTAGCAGAAGAGGCGGTATCCACCATTTCATCTCTGGCAAACCCAAAGCTTATCTCCTCATCACGGAGACGATCAGCTTTGGCCTTGGCCTGTATTGCATCAAATTGCTCAACCTGCTCCCTCGTCACGTTCGGGTTCTCACGCAGGAACTTTTGCTTCTGGTTGTATTGGAAATCGGCGATCTGCTTCTCAAGATCGATCAACCGTTGCTGCTGAGAGGGACTTAACTCTTGTACGGACGACTGTGGTCTGTCTTCCATCACCTGCGC
>NYWG01000274.1 GCA_002684915.1 Verrucomicrobiales bacterium | reverse complement strand
GCGGTTTTTATTTCTTTCAGTTTCTCGTTTCCTTGCGAAGAAAATGCGCGCGCGAATCAAATCAAAAATCAACAGTCCGAAAACCGCCCCACTCCCTCTCGTCCAACAGCAGCAAAAATGGAGCGAGAGGAGGAGGATCAGGGGGGAACATTCGGAGACTTTTTTCTTCTCGCCTTAACAATGAGGGGCAGAGAGGGGGGTGCAGCCCTTCCCCCCTCGCCCCTGCTGGGGACACATTTTCATCTCAAGCCGCTGGCTGAAATTCCGGGAAGCAAAATTCCGGGAAGCCCTTCTCTTCCCGGCGGCGTGTTGGGGAGAAACTAAGGACAGGAGGAGCAAGGAGAGGGCATATTCCGGGAGGGCGGAAAATGCATCTAGTAGTATATGCGCGAGTCTACCTGCTGTTGGGGTGTGTATGGATGATGTGTGTGGTGTGCGTTGTGTGTAAAAAGTAGAAAAGTCTAAACTCTGTCTGCAGCATCATACACTTCTGGGTAAAGGCCAAAAGTTAAGTCTGTTTATATAATGCATCAGCTGTCTTCAGTAGTTTACATAATGTGTCAGCTGATGTCTGCTAGTCTTCAACTGTAGACAGACAAAATTTTTGGTCTTTACTTTTGCGCAGCGAGGTCTGCCCATTGCGACCACAGATCCATGCAACTATTGTTTGCTCCCCGCCTGACGGACCTTCCTCCGTCTTCTCTACTTTCCTTGGGAGTCACCTTGGGCGGACTTGACTGCAAGCGTGCCCAATGTGTTTGATACTTTGTAGTGGTGGGAATTTTCAATGGCTAGAGAATCTAACTCTGTCATTAAACTGATAGTCAGTATAGGCCAAAAAGTTCATCTCTTTATCTCAGTTGTCAGCTGATGTCTGGTCTCATCTGCAGTAATGCAAACAGACAAACTTAAAGGTTTTCAATCATAAGAAATTCCCACCACTGCCATCCACATTGGGCATGTTTTCTGGCAGGGGGTCCCATTTTGTTGTCTCGAATACCGGACCATTCGTGCATAATCATCTTCATATCTTCTCTTCATCATTTTATATAACCGGACTGCTCACAACAGGCAAAATAAGGGCGGTCAACAAATAACATAAGGGGAAGAGGAGGAGGGTGGTGGGTTTACAGCGAAGTGATGGTGGTAGTTGTTCTTAGCCTCGTATTTACATAGGTCCTCAAAATGTGTCTAAGTAATCATCACTTCAAAAATATATCTTCTGCTGCTTCGAAAAAAGCAAGGCATTTCCTTCACAGTACAGGGTGGCGCGCGCGGTCGCGGAATAGCTTTCGTCGACATTAAAGCGGAGAGTTGCGGTCGTCGGCCGCGCTGCGGGGCGGCTGCAGCGACGGCCCGCCAGCGTGTGGAACACACAACAAATGTTCGGCGAAACCTCTCCCGCGACCACACGGGTCACCCTGCGGCGTCCCCTTCTCGGGGGAGCTCTCACTAAAAAATTGGAAGAGTCGTCGGTGTAGCAAATTCCTCTCGTTCGGGGTGAAAAATAGTGTCCAAAAAGGCAGGAAATTCCGGGAAGTGAAATTCCGGGAATCGAAATTCCGGGAAGTGCTCTCTCTCACTTGTCAGCGTCCGCGGCTCACATCGTTATTCACTGCCTAGGCTCTCTTTTACTATATCTTCTTCTTTCCTTCTTCTTATTTTAGATAACGCTGTAGCAGAGTTTCGAGTCGATACACAGCACCAAGTTTGACGTCAGAAGTGACCACAGTGCGCAGAAGCAGGAGGAGACTAATCTCATGTCGGCCATCTCATCCTCCTCCTCTTCACTTCCTCTTCTGCTCCAAGTCGTCGTCTTCGTCCTCCGCCTCCCGCAGCCACGTGAAGAACTGCGTCGTGCTCTTGATGGCCACGCCCTTGCCCTCCTGCTCGGCGGGGTCGTTGCAGTTCTCCCACAAGAGGAAGGCCTCCTCGGAGACGATGTCCATGTTGTACAGCTCGTCGAAGAAGGCGTGCAGCAGCTTGTTGGGGTGCTCCAGCCTGTGCATGAGGTGCTGCAGTGCGTAGAGCGTCTGCTTCTGCCGCTCCACGTTGTCGTCGACGTACTTGCGCAGCACCAGGCAACGGGCAGACAGCGACTCCTTGTCCAGGTCGCCCTGCTGACCACTCCCAGAGCCTCTGATGGCACTGTCGGCGATGGAGTCCATGAGGACGCGGATGAAGGCGTTCTCCTTACACCTGGCCGCGCCGACGTTTGCGTCGACCCAGTTGAAGATGTCCTCGTTGAGCGTCTTGGGATTCTTGTTCTTGCCGGCGTTCAGCATCGACCGCAGCTGCGACGAGATCGCCTCCGGCGTCATTGCAGAGGCGGCGGCCGACGGTGCCGGCCCGGCGGAGGACGAGGGGCCGTTTGGCTTCGACGTCAGGGTGAACTCCAGCTTCTTGTCTTTGACAAACTTGTCGGTGTCGGCGCCGTCCTCGAGGAACTGCGTCCACGTGAGCCCCGACGTCGCCCACAGCTCACCCGCCCGCGCCGCAGATGACTCCTTGGCCACCGCAGACACAGAGGCAGCCACGAACTTGCCAGGGAAGTCGCGCCCGTTGTCGCCGTTGGCGCGGAGCGAGTCGACCGTGTCCTTGAAGAAGGGCGCCATGTGGAGCGACCTGGAGCCGAGGGCGGGCGTGAGGATCTCGCCGAGGTAGTCCCACACTTGGGGGATGTCGATCACCAGGTCGGAGACAAAGTCCAGCATCAGCTTGAAGCCTGTGGTGCACTGCTGCCTGGTGATCATGTTGGCCCTGACTAGCTTGTCGATGAGCTGGCCGACGGCGCGCCGGTCCTTGGGCCCGCGCTCCAGCACGTGGTTCAGCGCCGCCGACACGAACAACGGCACCGTCGCCGCGGCGAACTTCTCGCGGATGCACGTGAAGGCCTCGTTATAATCACAGGTATTTAGGAACTCTTCGAGCAGCGGCTTGGCCAGGTTCTCGGCGGAGAGGTCGTTGATCGACGCGTCGCCCTTGAACTCCGACTGCACGCGCGCCGCGGCCACGTCCGACACGCCCGTGTCGTCGTTGTTGGCCGTGGCTGCGGCGGCCGGGCCGTCGGAGTGCTGCTGCTGCGGCTGTCGCTCCTGCTGGATCTTCTGCTGGTGGTCGCGCATGCCCTGCAGCGCCCGCGCCCTCTCGCTGTCCGCAGAGGGGCCCCTGCTGCCGCGGCCGGGGATCGACCTGGACGCGCCGCGGTTGCGGTCCTGCGGCGGCGGCATGGACGCCGCGGCGGGCGGCGGGGCGTCGTCGGACGGGTCGGAGAAGACGCCGAACCGGTTCTTCTGCGGCGTCGTCGCCCCGGAGTCCTTCGTCTGGGAACCCCTGGTGCCGCTGCCCTTGCCCCAGCCGGCGAACCCGCCGCCGAACCCTCCCTTGGACCCGCCGGGCGGCCCGAAGGTCATGGTCTCGATGTCGTTGCCTCTATTGACCGACATGGCGCCCGACGCCAGGTTCTTGATCCGGTTCGCGTCAGGGCGGAAGTCCTGCACCTTGGGGCGGCTCGGAACCTGGTTCCAGCCGTCCTCGCCGTCCTGGTTCTGCATCTGGCCGCCGCGGGAGGACTTCTTCCGGTCGTCGCCTCCGCCGCCGCGCCCGCCGCGGTCGCGGTCCCGGTCGCCGCCACGCGGCGGGGGCGGGCCGCCCATGTTCTTATTCATGATGTCCTGAAGCTGCGCCTGCTTGGCCTCGCGCTCGACCTCCTTGTGGATCTGGTCGATGGTCTTGGGCCCGGCCACGTCCCGCCGCGGCCTCCAGTTGTCCTTCCGCAGGTCGATCAGGTCCTGCAGCATGAACCGGACCCTGGACGAGGTCTGCTTGCCCTTGATGATCTCCTCCATGCGCTTGAAGTAGTTCTCAAAGTGGCGGATGCCCTGCACTCCCTGAGCCTGCGGGTCCTGCTTGGCCGTCACCAGACGCTTGTTCGTCTCGTGCTCCAGATCCTTGCCGACGGTGGTGAGGAGCTTGCAGAGTGACTCGAGGCTCTCCTCGTCAGAGGGCGGCGCGCCGGGCGGGCCGAGCAGCTTGAGCACGCACTCGTGCATGATCCGCGCTGTCAGCATCTTCAGGTTGTACAGCTCACCGATGAACCGGATGTTGCCTAGTGAGCGCCTCCTCGCCTTCATCTCCTTCTGCTCCAGCTCAGCTTGCAGCTGCTTCCGCTCGTCCTCGCTCTTGGCCTCCTTGATCTTCACCTCGTACTCTTTCGGGTCGATGCCCTCCATGTAGTCCCGCTCGAACTCCTTCTGGCACCTGGTAATGAGGAGCTTGCGGAAGGAGGCCTTCTTGGAGGGGTCGGCGGTCGAGGGCACCTCGTTCTTGGCCAGCTCCTGGCACATGCGCGCGTAGGCCGAGCTGAACCCGGGCTCGTCCACAGCCTTCTCAAACACCAGTTGGATGCACCTCTGGAGCTTCTCCTCGGAGTTGACGCCCAGGTCCTGGAACTGCCCGATGAGCGTGTCGAACTTTTGCGGCGTCAACTTGTTCAAGATGCCGCGCGCCTTTCGCTCCAGGGTCTGCATCTCAGTCTCCTCGCCGTTCTCCTCGCCCTTCCCCTTGGGGCCCGCCATCCGGTCCGGCTTCCACGCGTTGTCTGTCGTGTGCAGCTCGATCTTCTCCTGGATGGACAGCCCCATGATGACCTTCTTGCCGGGCGGGCCGCCGCGCCCGCCGCCGTCGCGGTCGCCGCCGCCCATGCCGCCGCGCGGGTCGCGCCCGTTCTGGCTCCGGTTCTTCGTGATGCCGCCCCCACCGCCCCTGCTGACGGTCGGCTTGACGTAGCCAGGCATGAAGTCCATGCCGCCGCCGCCGCCGATGGGCATGCCCATGCCGCCGCCGCCCGGCCCGTGCCCGCCGCCGCCGCCTCGCACGCCCGGCCCGCCGGCCATTCGGCCCGCCTTGTCCTTGATGATCTCCATGTTGGGCAGGTTCGTCGGCTTCTCCAACGACTGAGGGTCCTGCTGCAGCTGGATGAGGAAGTCTCTGCTGTACTGCTTCTTGCCCTCCGTGTTGATTGGAGACCATTGGTCGTCCTTGTATTCGTATTTGAGCTTGGACGTGGAGCTGGACTTGGTGATGGGTGGCAGCGCCACCGCCACCTGAGGAGGCTGAGGAGGAGGCTGCTTCCCCTCCTCGGGACTCGAGTTCTCCACTCCGGAGTCTAAGGACACGTCCGCCTTGGCGGGGGTGACCGTCAGGGCGTCCATCTTGGCCGCCAAGGCCTCGGCGGCAGCGGCGTCGTTATTCACCTTGGGGGACTCTGACCGCTGCTTCGGCGCAGCCTTCGACTCCTCTTTCGGCGGCGGCTCCGACGGCAGCGCCACCTTGACCGGCGGCGTCGGCGTCGACTCGGGCTGCTTCGGCGCAACCGCCGCCGCCGCCGCAGGAGGCTGTTGCTGCTGTATTTGCTGTGGCTGCTGCTGTTTAGCTTCATCGGCGGCGGCTTCGCTCTTCTTGGCCTCGGCGACGGCCTCGGCCGGTTTGGCCGCCTCGCCGGCGACCTCTGCTGCCGCCTCTGGAGCGGGCTTCGCGGCGTCACCGCCGACGGCGAAGGCGTCGAGGAGGTCGCCGCCGGCGGCGACCTTCTCGTTGCCCTTGCGGTTGATCTCCGCCTTGCGCGCGGCCGAGGACGTCTTCTTCTTCACCTGCACCGCTGCCGGCGCAGGCGCCGCCGAGGACGACACCGATTTGGACTTGCCGTCGTTTGTCGTCGGTGACGCTGGCTTCTCCTTGGCAGCCGCCGCCGGGGCGGCGGGCGGCGCCTCCTTGGGCTTGGCCTCCGCGGCCGCGTCTGCCAGCTGCGGCTGCTTGGCCGCTGTGGTTTCTGTCGTTGCTGCTTTTGGTGTGGGGGTCGGTTCTGCTGCTGAAGGCGGGTTGGGCTCGTCCGCTCCTTCTTCCTTTTTCTTTTCCTCTGAATGAATCTGTTGCGCGTTTTCCGCCGCCGCTTTTTG
>NYWG01000273.1 GCA_002684915.1 Verrucomicrobiales bacterium | reverse complement strand
GTGAAATCCAAATACCAAAAGAGAACAGTTGGGAAGTCAGATCGTTTTGCGGTTGGGCAATTGTTTGATAAAAACAGCACAGAAAAAGCAAACGCAAGCATGTAGACTTAACAGAAAATATGATCTCCACACTAGGCGCGGTCTTCGCGAAGACTGGCGCCAAATGCTAGCAACACAAGCGCTGCCGGGGAGACGACTACGTGCATGCTGCACGTGCGTACCTGACATAAAGACAGCTAAAAGACATAAGCACTCATATCACGCGCATCATCTCGTTCAACGGCTTACTTAATTCTTTGCAACTTCCCAAGACAAGCGACCCTCGGCGAGACGTCCACCCTCGCGCTGCTCAAGGACGACGCGATGGTCCGCAGCTGCAAGAGCATATGGCGTTGTCCACAAGGTGTCTGCCTTGGTTACAGAAGATGCTTCATCGATGAGAGAGGACCCATCTACGGTAAGACGGATCTGCTTGCCTGCAGGGACACCGAATTTGTAGGAACCCTCGCTGAATTTGCAATTTGTCGATGCACGGATCCCGAAATCACCGACGAGGCTCTGGGGCACCATGCTTTCCTTGAAATCGAGGTGTCCCTCCTTGGATGCCTGCAGGCATCGCTGCGCCACGAAATGGCTCTCTGTAAAAACAGGCTTTGAGAAGTACTCAAGCAGCCAACCACACTGCCCACAGTCGGGGACGCGCTCCCATGAAGCGCTGGCTGCAAGTTCGGCATCAGATCCACGGAACTCATACCGCACCTGATGAAGACCATCAAGCTGCTGGCTGGCTGACCATCTCTCTTCATTTGAGCTGCCGTAGAAGTCGAGCATGGACTGGCTGTCAATCCAAGCTTTTGCATTGCCTGTTGCTGAGCCCTTGAAGCGGTAAAGTCCCGATGCAAAGCTGACTTGCCCAGTCAAGCGAAGCGCAAGACCCTGCTCAGCAACATGCTTCAAGTTCTTGCTGCTCAGCTGCTGCACTTCCTGCGCTGATGCACATGAAGTGGACAAGGCATTGGCAGCAACCATGGAGTGCCCATGAGGGAACCATTCAACAAGGAAGTCGCCCTGCTTGCAAGCTGGATCGGTAGAGAGGCTGAAGGCAACCGCGTTACCAACAGTCGCAAGGAAGTGCGATTCTATCATGTGCTCGCCAGACTTCACCTCGACAGAGTCTGAGTAGAACTGACCGTCGTGGCCAACCAATCCATGCACAAGAGATCCATCAAGACGAAGAACCACGTCGCTGCCAGCAACTGAGAAGCGATGACGGGCAGCGTCCAACGATGGCTGTCCAGCCACCCGCACGAGCATGCTGCTGTCTTCGGTCTTAACACCATGTCGAGGCCAAACGGAGCCAAGGTGCGAGTTGTCACTTGCATATGTTGTGAATGATGCCTGAATCATGCGAGGAACTTCAATCTTGAAGTCGCTGGAAGCGAGATGGCATTCCGAATGCAACCAAGATGACCTTTCCTGGGTGCGGAAGAACTCGACGAGCCACTCATCGCGCTGGCATTCAGGCTCTTGAACCCAGAAGGCTTTCAAGGCGCTGGTGGCGCGTGGAGCGTTCCAGTGGTACACGAGCTTGTGCATGCCTTCCAGGGAAACTTGGTGGGAGAAGCGCAAGTGTGATTTCTTCGAAGAGGCCATAGAGAGACCCATAACGTCGACTCCATCGACAGAAAGTTTGCCTCCAGCATCTTCAACGCCAAGCCTGTACTGCCCCTTGGAAAAGCTCATCTTCAGTGTTGCGCGCACGGTGAAGGCTCCGTCACGGAGGAAAGCTGCAGGGACGCTTGCAGGGGCAAGCGAGGCTGCTTCACGGTTCAACTTTGAGTGGCAGCTTGATGCAAGCCAATCTCCCTCGCCTGCCTTACCCCATGATGGAGTGGACAGGAAGTCAATCTGCCAGTCACCATCTGCGCAGCCAGGATTCTGCATGGTTTCGAGTACGAGGCGATTCGCAACGTTTGTGCTAGTTCTGTGAGCAAGGACAACTTGAACAGTGTGAAGGCCTTCAGAGAGATGAGTCTCCTCAGACCATGCCTTCGAGTGCTTCAAGTTCTTCAGTGTGACCTTCTGGCCATCGAGGAAGAGCTGAGCCTTCTTCTCTGCAATACGGAAGCGGTATTCTCCGGCACCAAGATCCACAGAACCAGTTGCTCGCATGAAAAGATTACGAGCAGCGGGTGCATCAGCTCCAAGCGAGAGGCGAGCCGACTTGCCATTTGCCAGTGCAACCATTTCTTTGACTGGAACACAGTTTGTCTTTGCCAAGCTGGTCATCGCCGAATCCCTGAACCACTCGACTGCAAAGTCGGTTGCACCACAGCCTCCTGCCTTTGCCCATGCAAGCTCCATTGGGCTGTCACCACCCAATTCTGCTACTTCGTACTCGACCATGACGTTCGCTGCCTTTGGCAGCATCAGAGGAGCTGCACGATATAAGGCATTGCGGTTACCCGAATTTGCCTTGATTGCCAAACGGCCATCAAGACGAAGAGTGGCAGCGCTCTGCGTTCTGGTTGTGAAGCTCCAGGCACCTTCTTCGAGACTCATAGTACCACGTGCCACAACTGCAAAGACATCGCGAGGGCCGTTTAAAGGTGGCTTGATGGCGTCCTTTGCAGTGATGTCACTGACGCATTGAGAGCTGACATAGTCTGCATCCTTGTTAACTGCTGTGGCAGGATTTGCACGGAAGAAGTCCACCTTGAACTCCTCAGGCTTGCATGTTGGAATGTTTGCAACGACCAGTTTCATAGACGCATCACCACTTGACTCAACGTAGTCTACCCTGATGTCATGGACACCGTCGAGCTCACGCTCAGTCGAATACTTTGCGAAGAATGCGTGTTGTGGGTACCAGCTGTTGACGTCCTCGCCATCCAAGAAGACGGTCGCGCCATCATCAGACTGGGAGCCCAAACGATACATACCCTTGTCGAATTTGATCGTTCCTTCTGCCCTGGCAGAGAAGTCATCCACCTTTCCCTTGAGGATAGCAGGTCCGCCTGAACCCCAGTTGAAATCCACGTTCTTCACGCACTCTGCACCAGCAAAATTAGCGAAGTTGGGGTACTGGAAGTAACTGACGCGGTACTGCCCCTGAGGACAATCTTCAAGTTTGTGTGATGAAAGCTTCACGGCCTTCCTGGCGACCACTCCACTTTGCTCGTATACCAACTCATGGACGCCGGCATTAAGATCCACTGGATCAGTCCACTGCTCACCTGAATTGGTTTGGCCGATGAGACGCCTGCCATCCACCTTGAGCTGAGCGCCTGCAGCAATGAAGGAGAAGCGGAATGCTCCAGATTCAAGAGTTGCATGGCCCGTGGCCCTGAAGTTGACTCTGTCGCCTGCGAAATCGCTTACGTCAAGCGCAGGTCGCCTGTGAGACCAATCCCAATCGATGGCTGATTCGCAAGTGGTGGCCCAGGAGTGGTCATCGTCAACCATGTTTCCAACGAACCATTCAACATGGAATTGATCCTTGACGCATTTCTGGTCTGACACCAGGCTAATCGATACACCATTGGCGTTCTTGTGGCCCTTTGGAGCCTCACGCACGGTGACATGAAATTTGTGCATACCAGACTTCACCGCATGCTTCAGTGTGCGGCGGCCACGCTTGCGCTGCGAAGCTGCTGAGACTTCCACAAATTCGAGAAGGTTTCCATCAACACGGATCATAGGGCTGAACTTCTTCTCAACTGAAGTTGTCTGGAAGCGCAAATTGCCAGCCTCCATGTCGAAAGCTGCAGTCGCAACCACACTGCGGTCTGCGCCACTACCTGGGCTCTTCTTCCAATCCACGTTCAAGTCCTTACTGCAGGAAGAGGAGACCCATGCATCCTTGCCACTCCTCGCTTGGTACCACTCCAAGCACCATTCACCTTGCGCGCAGTCGCAATCATGCACCCACTCGAGTCCTTCGGCCTTCTTCATGGAAGCAGCGTCAATAGAAAGCACAAGTGCGTGCTCGCCATCAAGCTGGTGCAACGAGTTCCAAGCAACATCACGTTCGTCCAATCGCAGAAGAGTGCGGCCACCGCCTGCAGGGTTGAAGCGGTAGTGGCCTTGGGGGAATTTCATGACGCCTGTCGCCTTCATGGAGTAGGCGCCAATCCAGCTGTTCATCTTTGGGAAGTCAGCACCAGTAAAGGTGAGCTTGTCTGTGTTGTGGCATTCCACGTACGCAAGATCCCCATCAGTGGCGAAGAACTCAACCTTCAGCTGGCCTACGCTGCAGACAGGATCCTTCATGATGTCAACCTTCAAGGATGACTTCTGGGTGACATTCGTGGAGACTACGACAACATGTGTGCCAACATCCACCTTTCGTGCAGCGGAGATGTAGGGTGAACCATCACGACCTGGAGCATTTGAAGCCTGAGCACCATCAAACATCACAGATACCTTCTCTGCTGAAGTAGTGGCAAATCGGTAGTCTGCATCCTCGTCGAAGTCAAGTTCGCTGCGGGCCACAATGCGGAAGTGAGGCGAGCCCTTCACTTCTGCCGGGCCATCTTCACCCCATGAAAAGTCGAGCGCATCCATGCACCGAACACCACTGTACGTGTAGTCATCTCCTGATTTAGCATAGAAGCTTACAAGCCACTGACTATCAGAGCACTTCTGTACTTTACGAAGCTCAGGCATCGATGGTGCACTGCTTCCTGACCAAGACAGCGCAAGAGTTCGCACCCCAGTTGATCCAGAGAGTGGCTCAGTCAGTCCATTGGCCCATGGCATGTGCACGAAGTGATCCTGACTATCTGCAAGGACTGACAGATCCACTGGGTCGGAGCTTGCAAAGCGATAGAGGTTTCCTGAGGAGAACGCAACTTGACCCATGGCCCGGAAGCTCTTGCCGGTAGAGTTGTGAGTGAAGTGCGATAGCTGATCCTCTCTGATGCAAGTGGAGCGTTCCAAGCCCGACTGGCCTGGTTGCTTGTACGTCTCCACGCGCAGCTGGCCAAGAGCACACTGGGACAAACGAGACAGCTCCAACTGCGCATGGCCAACGGCATTGGCTGTCGCCTTGTGCTCAAACGCGATGCTTACAGTGCCTGCCAAACGCATAGGGTCACTGTGTTGAGTCTCACTGACTCCTGAATTGACGCTTTCGAGAGCTTTGCCGTTCACAACGACCCGAGATGCTCCAAGCATGACAAATTGGAAATCGCTAGGGGCGCCAACGTCGACAGAGCCGGTGGCTCGCATAGAGAAGTGGTCACGAGGATGTCCAACAGGCAGCTGTGCAGGTGCCTTGCTGCGCCAATCGAAATCCACGCTGTCGTGGCAGGAGAGCGAGTGAGAGTTGGTCAAATCTGCAGCGAGGAACCACTCAACAGCATACTGGTTGAGTCCACATGTTGGATCCTGAATAAGCTTGAACGTAGGCATTGATCGGCCACCATTGATCAATGAGCCCTTGAGCAAAATGTTGTGGCTGGCTGGTGTGCCAAGCTCACGGAAGACGGCATACGAGTCAGCTGCGCCGC
>NYWG01000272.1 GCA_002684915.1 Verrucomicrobiales bacterium | reverse complement strand
GCATGCCGTTCCACTATTTGTATTGTAGTAAACTTTGTCATCACTTGTTTGATGAAAACATCCTTTTGGATCTGTAGACCAGTGACCGCTGCTTCCCCACTTATCAATACTCAACCCATACGCCTCGCAATCTGATTGGCTAAGACTAAAATCCGGTGCTCCGCTCGTAACTATTCTGTATTTTCCTTTGTAATCGTAGCCAAGCTCCTCCGCAGCACTTTGGCAATCCATTGACGTTCTGGTGTGGTCATCAAAAATTTCTACGATGCTAGTGTCTGCATAGCCACTTGTTTTAGTAGTAATTGCACGCGTCTCTAGGTCGATGCAAGCATTTGGTGGCAGGTCGCATAGCTTGTTCACCTTTGCATAGGTGCCTACTGAAGTACCTGTTTGTTGGATGCATGCATAACCACTAGCCCCGCAAGCAGTATTACCAACGGTGTTATAACGAAATTGGGTATTGCTTGTTTTAACACAACCCTTTGGCCATCCATTCCAATCCCAAGCACTAGCATCTGTAATACCACGTCTTGCAGCTTCTGCATAACATTCTGTTTCCGTAATTGACAAATCCGGCGCCCCGCTACTAACTTCATGAGCAGCCACGGTTACCTCTTTTACCAAGACGATTTGCTGCTGTGCCGTGTACTTGACAATGTAGTTGCAATCTGGTGTCTCAAAGCATGCTGTCAGTGCATCGACAACGTTTAGGTAGGTAAGCAAATTAGACGACAACTCAATGGTTGCAGTACTGGTTAACGTAGTGAATTGATCGATGCAAGTATCTTGTGTTTTACACTTCATAGTTGGATCTGTAAGAAGAACGTATTCACCGTTCCTTTTGCATATGGAATACGAATCAGTAGTGGCATCATCAACTCCGTTAGGATCCTGGTTGAAAATCACTCTATTGTAAGTTGTACCTCCTGAATATGTAGGATTCGTGTAATAGGCGCAGCCTGGTTTCATATAGTCTATATTTGCAGCAACACTAGCAATACCAGCGGTTCCATATGACCATCCACCAGAAAATTTTTCCGCGACTTGTAATTTGATAGCGTCTATCAATGCCGTGCTCAAACACTCAGCTTGAGTCACTTCAACAGTTTGAGTCACTTCAACAAACCCTCGATCGACCAACGTTTCAAATGCTCCATAGACAACTTGTAAGATTTCGTTCTGCTCTTCTTGCACGGCCGCACTACATGTTCCTAAGGACGTTATTGCATTCTGTAAGACATTGTTTGAGTAGCACCAGCTGGCATTGATGCCGTGGTCCATGAGCTCGTCGTAGGCGTTTTCAACGTAGTGTTCGTAAATCAAACATTTACGCGTATCATTATTGTAAGAAAACACAAATCGATCTTCACGGCGTGCTTCCGTCACACACGCATCGATGTCAGTATTCTCAAGTACCATGGCATCGCAAGGCCAGAATGCATTGTACGGAAATAATTCATGGTAGTGTTGATCACGAATGATCTTAGTAATGACGTGACCTTGTGCTTCGCCGCTGGACATAATGCATTGCGGCAGAGCATAGCAAGCATCTTCTGTTTTGTAAGCAATATTACATCCTTCTGTAGTTATGCAAAACGTTGGGCAGTCCTCGTCTCTTGATGTTTGTGCAATAAAAAGGCTGCGCGTACACTCTGTCTCAGGGTCGAAATTTCTAGAAGCATCTAATGATCCTGTGGTGTTCCAGTGATCTTTGCATGCTTCTAGCTCTTCGTCTGAATCACAAGTATCGTCACAAAGTTGTCTTTTAATGTCCGAATGCCGGTTGCAATAATCCAAGTAACACTCTGGCCTAGGTTCACTGATGTCACACGCATTGTCCAAAACACCGATGTCGTAATAGTAATCATTTACTTGATCGCTTAGCGTCGAGCTAAGGTTCAAGAAAAATGGTAATTTTCGATAAAGTGCCTTGTTAGAGGCACTAGTCGATTCGCATTTACGATACATCTCACATGCATTATCGTCACCAATGTTTGCATAGAAACATTGGTCTGTCCGGTCACATAAATCTAAACAGTAGCGCAGGGCATCTTCTGTATTTGATTTAATTGGATGCAATAATGAAATTCTACGATCACTCTGGACATAGGCAATATCCTCATTTGTCGTTGGAAAATTCAACAAATCTTTTTCATACAGTTTTCCGCCACCATTGTTTTGCCATGTACAAGTTACTAAAGGATGTTGCAAACACGTAACACTGTAATGTTTGTTATCACTAAGTATAAAATCTGTTAACCCCGTACTTGATGTAGTTAGTGTGCTTTCTAAAGGAAAACCAGTGTATGATTCTATTTTAAAAATACCACATTGTTGAAAGTTAGACGTACTATCTTGCTCTAAATTTCCATCGTTCCAATACAATTTTCCATTTGGTGCTGCAAGACAACCATAAGGAAGTTTATCTGTATTGAGGTCGGTGATACTCCCGCTAAGTTCTTGCACATCCACCGCTATAGTATCAGTGTATGATTGTATTCTGACGGTACTTAGATCGTAGTCTTCCCATTCGGTGTTTTGTATACTTGTTCCAGCGCTAATACACTCTGTTTTTGTCAAGCTGAAAACGTTATTTTTAAAATTTTGATCTTGATGTCGAACGACATATCGATTAGAAATTATACGGGAATATAATTCAGACATCCCGTTGTTTTTTAATCCATATAGATATATTTCTGTATTGAATGTCTTTTCTTTACTAACGGTGAAGTATGATGATGTACCGTCTAACGCTGGACCATAAGACCAGCGTACGCGTTTTCGAATTCCTGTGTTTCGACTATTGAATGTGCACCTTCCGGTAGTGCTTGGCTCATTAGAATTTTGATAAAAATAAGCAAGAGCAACAGTGACAGAAAAAGTGCCAGAGGCTTCGCCAACATTTCCATCTCCACCCGCGTGAAATACATTCCAACCTCTACCACCATTATAATAACAATCACCGCTACACATGCCAGCTGGCATATCCCATAGATAAGAATAAACGCCGCTGGCTGAAAATTGATAACATTTCTCGTCACGGATCTGGCAACCTGTGATTCCATTTGTACTGCGTACGTTCGATGCAAAGTTCGTCCACGTACTATAGCCAGGCGTTGCCGAATCACTAAACTGATGATCACTAGGATAGATACGTGACAACAAACTTGACGTACATTCTCCCGCCGGAATTACTTCTGTGGATTCTTTTTCAGCGTTATCGCCATACACTGGCCACCAATATTTTGTGTAACCTTCACACGTTGTATCGCCTTTACATTTTTCTTTGCAATCTGCATCATCACTACATTCATTACCATCATACAACACAGAAGTGCTCGGCCAGTCCAAGGTATCGTCTCTAAAATCGTATTGTGTGTACCCCATGCAATTTGGATCGTCAGAACATTTGTCTTCGCAATCGGCTACGTCCGTGCATCTTTGATTTGGTGGTTGAACGCATTTCTGTAAAGCATTGCAAGTCTTTCCTTGCCCTATCGATTGGGTGTTGTAATATACATAAGGTGATTCAGAAATACACTTTTCAGGTAGATAAGGTAAAACATTATTCCCACCAAATATATCGGATGGATTTTCTCCCTTCCAAGTTAGACTGTTTTTTGTTGCATATGTTTCACATTCACTTAAAGAAACGCTATCAGTGTTGACACCCGTGGTTACTACATTAAACTCATCCCCAAAACTATCCTCCACACTAACCCACGTTGTCCCTGCTAAAGGACGAAAAATTTGTCCCGGTTCAAATGTCCATGAAGCTTGACAACTATTAATTTGAGCATATGGTTTTTCATTAAATGCAGGATCACAGTTAATTTTACAATCGTCTTGGCGTACCGATTCTCGATTTGTTGTCAAAATAGTAGGTGTTTTGTCAAACAATTGTTTTGGAAACTGTGTTTGTGTCTGACGTTTATCTGATATATTTTTTAATTCTGATGTGCCGTAAAAAAAGGTGTCTCTTGAACTGGCTTCAGTGACGACACAACCAAACTCCGTGCTGCAATCTTGAAATGTTTCTACTGGATTCCAATATATGGTTGGTGGTGTAGCTTCGGTGCTGAGATAGCAGCCATAGGGTGCATTGGCATTTTGTACTGTTTTTAAAATACTACCATCTAGAAAACCAGCTTTGAAACGGCATTCTTCGTAGGAAAAAATGTATACACTATGATTAAAAGTTACCGGATTGCCTGCATTGATGATATAAAATTCATTGGACTTAAGTTGAATAGGTGGCACGGCTTGCACCGCTGCCAGTAAAAACAGGAAGAAATACATTTATAAATGTACTTTAAATACTAATATAGTTAGGATATTTTAGTTTAATCTTTTTAGCAAATGCTTTCGGTAGTCGTAAACTGGTTTATTGTTAAAGGTCAGCGTTTGATCTTTTATTGAATTGTCAAACATAAAATAATGTGTTTTATTGAACAGAATATTGTAACTAGCAGTTGTTTTCAAATGACAGGTTTTATAAAAAATATGATCACGGATACATTTATTTTTTTTCATTTCATGTTTTAATGAATGAGCATGTTCTTCATTTCTTACAGGTTTTAAAGTTATCTCACTAGATTGCACAATTACAAGGAAAAGGAATAAACAGAAAATAAATAACATAATTTAATATTTTATTTTAGCAATTTATATAGGTCTCTATTCATAATACGTAATTTTATTTGTCCATATCTTCGGTTCTACAGTAATAGCGTGCCTTTTTTGACATGTAAAACATACCATGCCTTTTAATTGTTTATTGTTAAAACCATCTGCCCTAGTGTCATACACACCATTAATATAAACCCCACAAGGTTTATCCTCGGCAGTTGAATGCGGATTATGCACATAAATGTAACCCTGAACGGTCTGCCAATCATCGTCAGTATCCCATACACCATTTTTTAAAGCAACAGGCATCCTATATGGTACCACTATACAACTGCCGTAAATTCTATAAGTGTCGTCATAACCATCATAAAAATTCTGGTTTTCTTTTAATTGGTTTAATGGAAATCCATTAGCATATGAGACATCATATCGAAAGTCTGCAAAATTGCCGCCCCAAGGTCCATCTGTCCGTGTAACTACATTCCAACAATCGGCTTCCTGCCCACCCAGTAATGGTACACCATCTTCAAAAGCAGTTCCTACTGGTATTGTCACAAAATCAAATGCCATACTCATAACAAACATACCAACATCTCCAACCAGTGTAGAAGATCGTGTTTGTTCAATTACAGATTGTCCTTGCGTCAACTCATCTAAATCACTGTTATAAAAATACATTGCCCGTGGCATAAATATAGGAGCTGTGTACCAGTCATTTGTGTCTGCATCTGTGTCAATAAGTTCAGTAATTCTTCCACTTGTAACGCATTTATATAAAGCATTACAAGCCTTTCCTTGTCCTATCGATACACTGTTGTACAATACATAAGGCTCTGTCAAAATACATTTCTCAGGCATATAAGATAAATAAGAAGCGTATGTTGACTGCTGACCATCTCCCAACCACGTTTTACCATTATCTAATGCATATTGTTCGCATTCACTTGAAGAAACAGTAGAGCCACTGTTGTCACCCGTGGTTACTAACTTTAAATTTGGTCCTAGGAAAAATTCTATCAATGATATTATTTTATAAGTATGGTCAGCTCCATCATCTTCTCCATAATCAAAATTCGATCGAAATAAACTAAGAAAATCCCACTGAAACGTTACAAATGCTTTAGAAGGATCCCGATCATCGTATGGATTTGGTAAATCAAATAATTCGTATGTATTCGTTACATAGTTATAATTCATTACTTTGTTTGCGTTGGCAACCTGAAACAAGTTTTGTACCGTAATAGATCTTGAAGACGGATGATCAATGTTATAACCAGTACCACTGCTTAATCGAACCCAGTACTGACTAGTTGAGTATTCCCAATAGTTTGCCTGATTTCCCCAATTTGTATATTGTTTATTACAAACAACTCGAAAAACCCAAAGATCGTCTAGCCACACCCCTGATTCTCCGAGACCACCGTACATGTATAGATAATCACCAGTGACATCTGGAGATAAACAGGATGGTCTACCATCATAGTATGAACTCCAAACATTCATGTAATTTAAGTTAAATATATGCTCTTGTGTACTACTTGCGGTCAATGCAGGGTACGCTCTCTTTGACGGAACACTAGGTCCGCTGGTACCAAAATAATTTGTAATATCTGATACTACCAAATTATTTGGGTAATACTCACATTCATCACGGTAACTAGTTCTCATACAGTGATTCAATTTCATATTGCAAGAAAGACTGTCTCCAGATCCAGTACAACTTGGTTTCCCAATAAGAACTTGTTTCATACTGTACCATTTTGTTGCTGTGCGTCCACCGACAAGAATATATACATTCAATTGAGGAATGTACGCAACAGAATGACCATACCTTGGTCCTAAATCAGATTGAATAGTATGACCATTTTCAATGTATCCAGAAGACCAGGACCATGCACTATGTTCATCAGTGCTGTAGACACTAGGATTACTTGAAGCATGCGATCCTCGTGTAACAAAACGATTCTCATCAACACTGTAAAACCATGACTGTCCATACACGGTGGTACCTACACGTCCTCCGTGTACAAGAATGTAATGCTTACTATTAACTTTGATAGCAGTAGCTGAGAAATCAACCAATCCATCTGGTATTTCATTGTCTGATCTAGTTTTACCAAGCATTAAATAATTGTCTGAAGTTGTGGTTAGTAGTGTATCATGTGCACACAAATAATCTCTCGTGTCCATATTGTACACATCTGTGTCATCGTAAGTAATTTGTCTATATGCATTATTTCTGCATATGCATCGCGCATCACTAGAGCATTCAGCCGCCGTTCCTGTATATGTGGACCACGTTAAGCTATTGCTCATACCAGACAGAAAACATCTCGGCACATTTGCGTTACTACTAATACTGGTGGCGCTGGTGCCCCAACCCCCGTCAGCGCGACCAGCCTCGCACTCTGCTTGGGTAGCGGGATCGCTATCGCCATTGTCCGAACATCTACCGGAATTTCTTTGGTAGTATCGACGCTTCGATATTATGTTAAAATAATTAAAGTCTGGCGCTCGAACAAGCCAATTATTATACTCTGGGCATACCGAACAAACACTTCTTGCTAAACCTAAATTTTCTGCATTATTCAGTGTCACACCCATGATATCATTTAAAATTGGTAAATTGTAGGTATCAGCAGGGCAATCAGTACAGGAAGACTGGCCACTGATAGTAACAGATTGTCCATGTGGGCACAACGTACACGCCGATTCTGCGGTGCTTGCTGGAAGACTTCCGTAACCCGCATCACAGTTATAGCAACTACTACGTCCTGTTTGATCAGCATATTTTGCATTTTCGCAATCAATACACTGCTGATTACTGTTACTGTATCTACCGATAGCACAGTCTTCGCAACCTAGAGTTGAGGAAAGTGTTTGCTTTCCACTTCCACAATATTTACAAGAACTTTTTCCAGTTTCATCTTGATATGCGTATATGCCACTAGTTAACCCACAATCTTTACAAGACGTTTGGCCTTCTACATTTTGATATTTACCAATTTCACAGACTACGCAAGAATCGCTTGTAGTGGTCTGATATTTTCCTGCAGGGCACTTCTCACAAGTGTCATCCAATGATGTATGACCTGCATTTGTTTTTTCGCCGTATCCACTTGGACATTCTTGGCAAAAGTCTTTTGCAGCACTTACATACGAACGACCAAAACAAGCAACACAAGACGGTTCCGCTACTACGCAAGCGTCACTGTAGTGGGTGCTCGGTGGTTGTGGAAAATTAATATATTGCATACTTCCGCCATATTGACCTTGCCATTCTTTCGCGCGAGGTATAGAGCTTTTAGAATGAACACACGGTGGGCTGACACCACCAACACAATTAT
>NYWG01000271.1 GCA_002684915.1 Verrucomicrobiales bacterium | reverse complement strand
CAGAGATCGCAAGTATGATCCTGATGTTTACAGATTGCGTGGTGTTTATAATGTACAAGACATTGATTTTAATCTAAGTCAATTTGGCTTATTTCTACAAAATGATACAGTGTTTATTACATTTCATATTAATGATACTGTTGAAAAACTAGGCAGAAAAATTATGTCAGGCGATGTTATTGAATTGCCTCACTTAGATGACGAACATGCACTTAATGATTTACAATATGCACTAAAACGTTTTTACGTGATTGAAGATGTAAATCGTGCAGCAGAAGGATTTTCAAATACATGGTATCCACACTTATATAGAGCGAAGTGTAAACCATTAGTAGATTCACAAGAATTCAAACAAATTTTAGATGGCATTGCAGACCAAGAAGCACTAAAAGGTACTTGGAATGCTGAGTCAACTTATTTCCCAGGAGATGTAATTATTGCTCCTAATGGTGAAAAGTATCAAGTTATATCAGAAGTTACAGGTGTTGAACCGCCTGACTCAACTTATTACAAACTTGCAGATACACTCAAAGATATTATGAGTACGTATGAAAAAGAAATGCAAGTTACACAAGCAGTACTTGATCAAGCAGAAAAAGATTCACCACAGTCAGGTTATGATACTAGTAAGTTTTACACTATGCAAACTGATAACAAGGGTAACACAGAACTTGTTACAGCAGATAGTGATGACTTGCTTATTCCATCTACAGACAAAGATGGAAACACGTTGCTTGATGATAAAGGCAACGAAGTTTATATGTCTGTCACTGCTGATACTGTATATCAAACACCAGAAGGCAATGCGTATCAAGGTTACTTAATCGGTGACGGATTACCAGAAAATGGTGCACCGTTTACACAAGGAATAGCATTTCCTCTTAATCCTATTGAAGGTCAATTCCACTTACGTACTGACTACAAGCCTACACGTTTGTTTAGATTTGACGGAGTGCGTTGGAGAAAAACTGAGGACGATGTAAGAATGACAAGAAGTAATTTAGGTCCAACACAAGTAGGTGCAGGTAAAGACTTTGCTGGACACGATCCTGCTGTAAGCAAAGGCAAGGATTCATTTATTAACAACTCAACAGTTAATACTATAGGTGGTAAAAAGATTGAAGAGAAACAGAGCTTGTCAAAAGCTCTTAGACCGAAGGCAGACGATTAATGGATTTCTTTTATGACGGACAGATAAGAAGGTACGTAACTCAGTTTATGAGAGCGTTCATTGGCTTTAAATATGAAGCTGGTGACAAAACGCAACAAACCATTCCTGTTATGTATGGTGATTTATCAAGACAGGTTGCTAACATAATTAGAGAAGGTTCTGAAAACAAGTTACCTACAGTTCCACGTATGGCTTGTTACATTTCAGGATTACAGATTGACAGAGATCGTTTAACTGATCCTTCATTTGTTAGTAAAATGAGTGTAAGAGAAAGAGACTTTACGTTTGATGAAGTCACAGGCGAGCCTAACTACACAGGCGCACAAGGCAATGCATACACTGTTGAAAGACTTATGCCTACTCCTTTTATTTTAACAATGAAAGCAGATATTTGGACTTCTAATACAGATCAAAAATTACAAATACTAGAACAGATACTAGTGTTGTTTAATCCATCTATGAATATTCAAACAACAGACAATTATATTGATTGGACTAGTCTAAGTGTAATTAATTTAGAATCAACTAACTTTACATCACGTGCAATACCACAAGGTATTGATGATGAAATTGATGTATGCACACTAGAATTTACAATGCCAATATACATTTCTCCACCAACTAAAGTTAAAAAACTTGGAGTTGTTAGAAGTGTTATTGCAAACATATTTACAGAGACTGGTGATGTAGCAAACCTAAATGATTTAGTATTTGATGTTACAACAGCACAGTCTACGCAATATGTAAATGCACGTTACGGTGTGTTACTATTCAAGTCAAACAACAATCAACCATACGATTATGACTTAACCATTGTAGATGATGACGAAGCAGTAAATGCACTAGGACTTGAAGATAAAGAAGTAAAAAGTAAAACTACAGAAATTGATTGGGAGAAAGTATTAGATAGATTAGGTGGGTTTAGAGCAGGTGCAAGAATATACTTTAGACAGCCTACAGGATATGAAATGGTAGGATCATATGCTATTAATCCTTCTAACCCTAAAGTTTTACTAGTAACATTTGATCAAGATACTATTCCAACAAATACAACAATTGCTTCTACTGTAAACGGTGTTGCTGATCGTGCAACTGTTGATGCTATTATTGATCCTTACAAATTTAATCCTGTTGAAAAATGGGGAGGTCAATCAAACATTCCATTAGGCACAAGATATCTAGTGCTTGACAACATCAATGACAGTGAAAATACTGGACAAACTTTTAGGGAAACTCCTTACAATGAAGCGTATGATGGACCAGATGCATGGAAAGGTTCAACAGGTGAAGACCCTGTTATTGTTGCAAATTCAATCATTGAATGGAATGGTACAGATTGGATCACGCTGAAAGATCCAAACTCTTTAGCA
This sequence comes from Verrucomicrobiales bacterium, assembly GCA_002684915.1. GTDB lineage: Bacteria > Verrucomicrobiota > Verrucomicrobiia > Limisphaerales > UBA1096 > UBA1096. Next base: position 3,010 of record NYWG01000271.1, on the reverse strand, counting down.
AATCCAACATATTTCCAAAACTTAAAAACAGGTATCCAATATAAGTGGACAGGCACCGAATGGCTCAAGTCATTTGAAGGTGAATACTCGCCAGGATATTGGAGAATTGACCCTAACCCAGCATAAGTATTTTAATGCAAAAGAGAGCTGGAATATTATATCTATCATTAGACACCCAACGAATTCTTCTCATATTAGAGAATGAAAAATGGTCTGTTCCTACTTTTGCAAGAAAAAATTCTGTAATTGAAGACAGTGTGGAATTACAAGAAGATTTTTCTAAAGGTAAAATTGTTCCTATAGAATTATACCTAAGCCAGGACAAAGGATTTGAATACGGAACTTATATTTGCTTAGTAAATGAAGAATTCTTAACTACAAAAGCAAATACAATTAGTTGGTGTGATTTAAATTACTTGCCCAAGAACTTACACACTGGACTTAGAAACACATTAAATAACAGTCTAATAAGAACAAAAATAGAAACTGTTTTGGAGTTGAATAAAGATGTTAACACTATCTGAAGAACTGAGATTTCTTAAAGAACTTAAAGATTTCCACGAAAGAATTAAAAACGTATCTGATGACGTAGAAAAAGCTCAATGTAGTGGGCTGCTTGAAAAACTTATAAGTGTAGTAAAAAAGTTAGATGAAGTACATGCTAATCTTGCATATGATACTAAAGTAATGACACAAGCAACAGAACAGCGTCAAGACATTGCTGTTGTTAGAAAAGCACTTGATAAAAGACTAAAAGATAATAAGTGTTAGATAGTAGCGAAGCTCTTAATAGTAATTGAACCTACCATAGCACCGTGGCTAGTACACTGATATCTGTAACCGCCTGATATTCCTGCAGGAATCTTCCAATACAATACTCCACCAGTTTTTGCATTTGCACTAGCACCTGTAGTTACTGTTCCAGTATCTGATACATGTACTAGTCCTGTATTGTACGCTGCACTTGTAGCATCTTGAATTTGGAATGGGTGACTTGCTGAAACACCCTGTAAGTTAAATGCAATTGTTGTTCCGCTAATTGCATATATTGTAGGATTGCCACCAGTGTACTGATCAAAATTGTATGAAGAAGTACCACTAGAAGTAACAACTAATTGTGTAATTGCTGGCAAGTAGATATCTGAAATTTTTAATCCTGCTGCATCATTTAAGTCATCAAAGTTACTTGATCCGCCACCCGATGCTGTAATAGTAACACTGTCTCCACTTGCATTTGTTGTAAGTGTAATGTTTGATCCTGCTGTAAGTGTTAGTGTGTCAGTTGGAGTATCTGCTACAACATCACTTTGACCAGCAACAGAAATAGTACTAAATGCATTTTGGTTTACATCTCCGCCACCACCTGATGCTGAAGGTGCCCAATTAGAGCCGTCCCATTTTAATACTTCTCCTATACTAGGTGCAGAAGTTGTTGTGTCAACGTCATTTAATGCATCGACAGATAGTGAACCAATTCCTGTAATGTATCCTGCACCGTTAACTAACTGATTATTATTTGTTGGAATACTTGGTGCACCTGTAAGTGAACTATATGCTCCATCGAAAGCATCTGTAATCCCATAACCTGCTATTGTAGTTGGTTTACTTGTTATGTCAGTAAATGCTACACTTGTTAAGAAACTTGAAAGATTAGGTGGTGTATATGTAAACACACCTGTTGCATTGTCATATGCAAGTGCGCCATTACCTGATGCTGTTGCATTAGCGCCAACACTTAGAGCTGTAAGTTGTAATAAACTAGGCTTGTTACTTAGGTTGTTATAATTTAAAAAGTATGAACTATCAAAACCGTCTAATGTATCTGCATCAGTACCTGCGCCACCTGTTGTGCTGTCAACACCCGGCACCCATGCTGTACCGTTCCACTTTAGAACTTGTCCTGCTGTTGGTACTGTTGTTGTAGTGTCAACATCTGATAAAAAGTCAATTGAAAAAGGAATCATATCAAGCGTTACTTTATCTAACGCTGCATCACCTACTGATTGAATATTTGTTCCACCAACAAGTGTTAGTGTATCTGTTGAAGCATCTGCTACAACATTCGCACCTGTGTCAGTTGAGATAGTTGAAAATATATTTCCGCCTGCACCGCCACCGCTTGATGTTAGTGTAACCGTATCTGTACTAGCATTTGTAGTAATAGACATTCCAGTGCCAGCAACTAGTGTTAGTGTATCTGCTGCACTGTCTGCTGAAACGTTGTCTTGTCCTGATACTGCAATAGTAGCAAATGATAGGCTCGAGCCTCCTCCGCCACCGCCTCCGCCGGAGATAACGATATCCCAAGTTGTACCGTTCCATTGCCATGTAACGCCACCGCTTGAATATTGGTCTCCTACTAAAGGACTGTTTGGAAATGCTAGTGCCATAATATTTGTTCCTCTACTGTATTTATGCTATACCCAAGTTTGTGATAGTAACACTTCCTTCAATTTTGTGTGACTCATCTGTGTTGTATTTGTTGTATAATATTCTTCCTTCAGACCCTAAAATGCTAGTACTGAATGCAGCATAATCATTTGTAAATCCTGTTGAAAGCATTAGTGGTGGTGAGTTTGCTTCTATTTCTTGACGTAATTGTGCTGGCGTTAGTTCAGGCTTTGCTTGTAAATGCAATGCTCCTACACCACACACTTGTGGAGTTGCCATACTTGTACCACTAATAGATTGCTGTCCAAATGCAGGATCTAATTTATATGGTGCTGGGCCACCTATTTCTGATACATTCGAACATGCACTAATAATATTTGAACCAGGTGCCCATATTGTTACAGCTGGTCCTGACATACTGTCGTAGGCTTTTGCGTCCTGGTCGTTCTTAATTATACTGTTAATATTTCCTACGTTAAATGCTCCTGTTGCATATGGAGAAGGTGGTCTATGATAATTTTGTGTTCCGTAACTAGTCCACGAAACTGTGTTATTATAATCAATTTCTCCTGAAGTTGTAACTTTGTAATAATCATTTCCTGCTGCAATACAGACATGT
>NYWG01000270.1 GCA_002684915.1 Verrucomicrobiales bacterium | reverse complement strand
GCTCATCATACGGTTTGCCTAATAAGCGTTACAGTGTGTTCTTACTCTCTAGGTCTACTGAGGACTAGTCTGGAAGATGTGCGGAGCTGGAGTCGAAGTGCCCCCGCTCTTCTCCCCAGCCCCTCACAACCTCTTTCTTGGGGCTTTTTCCTTCTGCTCTCGTTAAAAACACTATTTCCGAGTACTTCAAAATGTGGCAAGACTTCTTCTTGGTTTCCAGTTCTTTAGCTTTAAAGTACAATTGAGTGAACATTTTGAAGCACACAAGAACAAATATTTGTCCATCTCATCCCATTCATACCGAGATCACATTTAAACATTTAACAATTCTCTTCATAACATCAACCCGAGAACTTAGAACAGACATATTAAAGACTGGATAAATATATTTAGAAGAATGAATGGGCCCCAGTCTCGTTTTCCTTCTTGATGTTGTTCTATCTGTTGACGTCAAAGACGGTCGCAATCACGATCACCAGGTGTTCAATGTCCGCAACGCGATGTAGGAGGTTGGGAGCAATCCTGGCAAGATTTTCATTTGCAAAGTCGCAGCTTGGAAAAACATGGACGATGTACGCTGGCTGGTTGTCTTCGTTTGACACATTGACTATACCAGCGGCAGATTTCAATTGGAGATAGGTGATGAAGTTGGAGCGGAGAATCTTTGATTGGTGTTCAATTTCCTCGTGCTCGCTGCCATTGGGGAGGGCAAGCAGCATGCAGTGCTCACTCTTTGTCTCCATCTTCCTGGCCACCCCGTCCAACTGGGAGTCCTCCAGCCTCATCCTCTGCACTATCTTGAGGGTGGAGCCAGTGTCCGGCAGGGAAGCCTTGGCCAAGTCCCGGTTCCCAGACACGTAGTGCATTCTCACATTGGCCATGTCATTCTTTAGGCCGAGGGTACCTGACCAACATATGGGATATGCGGCGAGGTGAGGGAGTCTGTAGTCCGAAACGGAGGGGTTGTAGGTGGGACTGGACGGCCTGGAGATAGAGTAATCTGACACAGCTGGGGACTGGGTCAGTCTGGCCACTGCTTGACCACTATGGGCTGCTGGTGGTTCAGGACCAAGTCCGGGTCGGCGGTATGAATCCAAGTGGGTTGGGTGGTGGGGATAAGTAGGCTGTGCACCCAAGTAAACTGCTTGGTGGGGTGACTCTGTCTGCCTGTAAGCGTCCACCTGACTGGTGTGTGCAGGCAGGGGTTGCCGCACACTCTGCGGCATCTGTTGACGCCGCATCTGCTCCTCCATTTGGTGCATTGCCACGGTGGGAGGCACCGATCCTGGTCGCGCCTCTTCGTGCCGGTAAGTGTCGTACCTTTCCCTCAGTATCGACTGTGCCATATTTTGGGCCACATGTTCTGGTTGGCCCTGTGACAACAGTTGCTGGTAGATGATGGTGAGATCCCGATAGCTTGCTAGTCGCACTAATTCCGCCTCGTATTGAGCAGCAGAAGAAGCAATATGAGCCGCTGGAACCTCATACTGGTGCTGACTAGCCACCATTGGAGAGGGGGTGGAGAGGGGAGTGGACGCTGGCCGGTTGATCTCCCTGTTCTCCCTTGGTTGTAAATAGTCTCCTCGCAGTTTCAGCGGGCCAGGCTGCCCTGATGCCGGATTGCCTGTCTCGGTTGCTGGCTTTGTCTCCAATTCCGGATCTTTGTCCCGTTTGTTGAGGGAAACTCGTTGCCCTGTCTCCTGAATAGAGTTCTGAGGCCTTGGTGCTGAGCTGGGTTGCCAGCCCGGTTGTGCCGGTTGGGCCCGAGATTGAGAGTGGGTTGTGATCAACCTGAGGGCAGCCCCCGGACTTGACGATGATACCATTGCTGCGCTGGAGAAGGGTAGTGGTGTTCTGGGAAGATTGGGCATTTGGCTGGCAGCTGCTACAGATCTTGGGACCGGCTCCGTTGGAAGAGACACCGGAAGGGCCGTCTGTCTAGACTGGACCAGCTTCGACTGTGGATTCTGCTCCAATAATACTGGCTGAGCCTTTCGCACACTTTCCGGAGGCAAAGGCTGTGTGGGCAACTGGATGGGCAGGGCGGGTCTTGGGGGTCGCGGTGCAGCTGCTACAACCCTAGGCACTGGCCCGACTGCTGGTCTCACTTGCTGGTCGTGTCTTGGTGGTAAGACAGTTGGTTGAGGAACACCTGTTCGTGGAGGGGCCACAGCAACCCTGAGATCTGCTGGGTGTTGATGAGCCTGTGGTTGATCTTGTGCAGTGCTGGTGACCAGTGTTAGGGTCACTGAATTTGGGGCAGACTGGCGTCCAACCACCTGTCCAGTTTTGGGGTCTATGAGTAGGTCCTGAACCGGAGCCCCAGGCTGTGCAGCCAAGAGGGCTCCTCCCTCAGCCTGTCTGAAAGGAACCGGCAGCGAGACAAGTTGATGCTGGGTTTGACTCTGATGTGCCTGTGACCTCTCTGCCTCCTGCTTAGCTTGCTCCAGGATAAGGTTGATCTTTTGCAGCGTGTCAGGCGACTCTTCTTCGGACTCTCGGGACTTGCCACCAGTTGAGCGGCGGGTCCTTGGTTTTGGTGATTTCACAGAGTTGGGACTTGCCAAAGGCAGGTTAGGGCTAGCCAGAGGCAAGGGCGTGGAGCTTTTCTCTTCTGTGGAGAGGCGCTGTAGGACCAGCGGAGACTCTCTACCCACCGCGGAGGATGGTGATGTGACATTGGCAGACACAAGAGATGGGGTAGTGGTTTGAACATGTTGGGGTTGCTGAACCACTTGCGAGCTCTGGATGGGCTGAGCCTTTGACCGTGTGCTTTCTCTTGCAGTGCCAACTTTTGCCGGCACTACTGGCGTCTCTTCCGTCTTTGACACTTCATCTAATGGTTCAACTGCTGCAGTCTGCTTTTGTCTATCAACAGTTTTCAAAGGCTCTGAAGGTTCTTCATCCACCTTGAAGTCGAACACATCCTCGGCCTGTTTCTTTTCTTTACACTCCACACTTTTTGGCTTAGATGGTACAGCAGGAATTTCCAAGTTTCCAGATGTCTCTTCAGTCTGACTTTTCAATGGCTTCGAGATCTCCTCTACCTCTTCAACCTTTTTAGTCTCTGGCGCTTTATGCACAGTTTTCTCTTCACTCTTGTTAGGCTCCTCCCCTGACTTGGAGGACTCCGTTGAGAATCTTCGTAAGCTTTCAGTGGATGACCTCCTAATCTCTGCAGCAATATTTTCAATGCTCTCATCCTCCTGCTGTTTGGAGACATTTGTGTGCCAGTCGCCGGCCTCAGCAAGTCCGAGAACTGCACTGGCAGCTTCATCTGCATCTGCCAAACCTGCCACAGCAGCAGCTGCTTCATCATCTTCCCTTGTTGTCTGCTCAACTCCTTCTCCTGCTGCTCCTGCAGGTTCAGGCTCAACCGGTTCTGGTTCAGGCTCAAAGGACTCAAAGGACTCGCCGAGGAGTGCGTTGATCGCATTCTCTGTCTCCTCCTGGGATATAACCGTCCTCTTTTGCTCCACAGTTGTAGTCAATGCTGCCGTCTCTGTGTCCATCGAGTCAACGGTGTCCCTGCGAGCATCGCCAGTGATGCTTGCAATCGATTTCTCCAGCTGTTCTTGCTCCGAGGATTCAGAGGATTTCAATTGCTTTGCATTTGAACCGGCGGTGGATTTGGCCGGAGCAGCGGCAGTGCCGGTCGCCTCTGCATTTTCCACCTCAGTAACGGAGGACGCCTTCAACTTTGGCTCATTCACCTTTTGCTTCACCTCCGTTACCTCCTCGTCATCGGGGGTCACCTCAGTCACCTCCGAGTCGTCGGCGATGATAAGCAGAGGTGTGTCGTCGTCCTCTGACGCTGGGCCTGGCGAGCTTGTTGCCTCGATTTTTGTGCTGGCAGCAAAGCTTGCATAGCTGGAGCTGCTAGGAAGAGTAGCAGTGGGGGAGGCCGGTGGAGTGGCTGAGACATCAACAATTACTGGCGGAGGTTTTTCGCTACCCTTTGAAAATTTGGATTTTAAGGATTCAAGGCTGCTTGCAGGTTTCAATGTTCCTACTACTTCAACTTCATCTTTAAAGTCAAAGACAGAATCCTTGGTAGAGGGTGCTTCCTGTGTAAAGGTGCCTCTGCTTTGAGCGTTGGTCCCTTCAGATTTTGCCAGCTTAGGTTGGGTCTCTGTCACCTCAGGTCGCGTTAGACCAAGACCTCCTTCCAGCTTTTTGGCTGCCCTCGCATGGTGCTCCTCATCCTTTTCCTTTCCGATCGCTGATGTTCTTGCTCCTCCGGTTTTCACTTTTGGGTCATTTACATCCAGCAATTTCTTCTCTTCCTTCGTTCTGTCTCGGCCAGACTTTCTGTCCCCAAACCCATCTTCAGCAGGCCTTGTTTTCTTTTCTTTTGGTTTCCCATCCTCCTTGGTCTTCGCAGATTCGCTAATTTTTGCTTTCACCTCCTTTTCAACCTCCACCTCTTTGGGTGAAACTGAAGATGGCAAAATCTTTTCCTTCAGTTTGGCCTCTGAAGACTTTTTCTTTCCCTGCTCTGCCTCCTGCACAGGCTCTTTTTCTTTGGTTTCCACCACATTCTTTTCTTTCTCCTCTGTAACCATCTTTTCTCCAGCCGCAATTTCTGATCTCCCTTCATCTTGTTTCTTGGTTGATGAAGCATCATCAAGATCTTTCTTCGTTTTGAAAGTTTCTTTTGAAATCCTGTCTGATCCTTTCTTATGCATCTCTCGCTCCTGAGCCCGATGTATCTTCTCAGCCTCCCGAGCCGACCTGTCCCCTGCTCCAAACATATGAGCCAGTAGATAGGTAGGCTTGCCTCCTGGCGACACCAGAGGTGACCTGTGGCTGCCCGGAGATCCTGAATTTGGGGTTCTGGCACTGCCCGGCGACACCTTGTTTGGCGACTTCACGTTGGGTGATTTCAGACTGCCGCCAGGAGATTTCCATGATGTCGACTTTGCCGGGAGATCAACATTCACTGTGAGGAGGGAGTCAAAGAGGTTCTCGCTTTCCTTCTGCCGATCATGAGCAGATAGACGACGGTTCCTTTCCTGCTCCTTCTTCGTGTCATACTTCGCCTCCTTTGGCAACAGTTCATCCTCACTGGATTCATTGGTGAGCTTTCCTTCATCCTTGTTAATTTTTTGAACATCCTCATTTTGAACAACCCCCTTAACCTCAACATGTTCCTTGGCTTTGGTTTGCTCTTGCGGCTTAGCGCCTGTCTTGGCAGCGGGGAAGGTTGGAGTTGGGGGACGAGACGGCACGTCATCATCGCTGCTAGACATCAGGGCAGGCGATTCTGGGCGTTTCTCAGCGTCAGAGGTGTCGCTGAAATTGACCACCTCCATTCTGGAGATTTGGGGCCTGGATGTGGTCTTGGACATTGACTTGGCCGCCGAAGTTTTCCCTCCAGAAGTGTTTGGAGTTGGGGGCTTGCTGTTCCGGCTGTTCCCTTCATCCTCCGACGATGTCCCAAATATCTTTGCCATTTTTAGTTTCTGCCCGAGGAGCGACTTTTCTTTGCCAACTTCCTTGTTTTCTCTTTCCCTCTTCTTCTCTTTCTTTACATGATGAGCCTTTTTCTTGTGCACTTTCTGCTCTGCTCCATCCTCCAATTTAATCTCTTTCTTGACACTGGCAAAATCTGCATTTGCAACCGGCACGTTCGGTTCTGTTTCACCGTCTGAGCTAACTGGCTCATTCTTCACCTCTTGCTTGATATCAAGCTTCTTTTTGTTCATCGCCAAAACTGCAAGGGCGGACGCTTTTGAGTCAGTAACTTCGGATTCGCTACCAGAGAGTTTTGTGTGGGAATTCTTGACCGAGTCATTTTCGGAATCGCTGTCACTGTAGATGGGAAGTTTGCGCAGAGGTTTTGATTCGGATTTTTTCTCATCCTCTGCCAACTCTTCACTCTCTGAACTGTCGAGGCCGGGGTGAAGTTTGCCGCGAGGTTTCCTCGACCCAGAGGGCGACTCCTCATCTGAACTATCAAGGGCTCTCGGCTTCGGCTTGAAGCTCCGTTTTCTTTCATCGTTGGAAGCATTGCCAGATTTCAGCTTTCCTGACTCCCTTTTGACTTGACCATTGAGGTCATCCTCTGATTCAGAGCTGGAGTTGAG
>NYWG01000269.1 GCA_002684915.1 Verrucomicrobiales bacterium | reverse complement strand
TTTTTTTTGCGGTAGGCCCTATGGTCCAAATCTCAGTGCAAAACACTAATTAAAAAGACAGAACTACGAAAACAACATATTTACATAACCGCAACGTGTTTATGAAAAGACCGAAAAAAAGTTGGTCCTCCGCGAGCGGAACGGAAAACAGAGAAAAGACCAAAGACCAAACTTTCTACATGAAACACCCGGGACCTTAAATACATCCGGCCAGGAAACGGTGGCAAGACATGGAAATCCAGTAGATCCGCCACGCGTACAATTTTTTTTATGGAAAGAGAAAAATAAGCCGCATCCCACCGTTGCTGCAGGGGGAAGGGTAAAGTGCGCTCCTCGCAAGGCGCATCGCGCCGCTGGAACTGTAAAACGCAGTGCGCTCGCGCACGGAACAGAAACAAAAGCGACAGGCTACTGACCCGACTACCGCATGGGCCCGCCGGCCGGCAGAGGAGATGCTGGGGCATACTTGCGATACTGCATGCAGTACGTGTGCACCTCCTCGGATACCATGATGTCCTCCATCGGAGCAAGCTGGCAGAAGGCAATGAGGTCCTTCATGAGCTGGGACCGGGAGGACGGGTGAGGATCCGGCACCCCCGTAATAGCCGTGGGCACGTCCTCCACTGGCGCCTCGCCGTCGGAGTAGCACCGCAAACCCCCGTACATCTGCTCCACACAGGTGCCCTTCGTCATCTTCGGGTTCGAGAGCAAGCACTGCAGGCCGGTCGCGTGAACTTTGCCCACCTCGATCGTGAACTCGGCCGGGTCGTCGCAAACACCGTCCGTCATCTCCGCATCACAGAAACAGAGCTTGAACTCTCCGCCATTCGTGAACGTGATGTCTTTGAATCGGTACTTGTTGTCATAGGAGACGCCAGCGTCGCTCGCCTTGGCGAGCAGCTTCCGCACGCTGGCGGGCTTGAGGAGCTCCGGTCCACGGGACAGCCGGCGCGTGTTGTCGTCAATAATCTTCGTAAACAGGCTGTACGTCCCGTCCGTCTTCAGGTCGCCGGTCGCGACGTCCATCTGGCACTGGTAGCTGTTGAGGAAGCATCGGTCCGAATTCTTGGCCATGTCGAAGCCGAAGCAGTTCTCGTCGGCTGCACACAGCCACCCGCACTGCTCCTCGTCCAGGCAGATCGCCCCGGAGTCTTGCGTATCGTCAAAGCCGGGGATGAATGAATCGCAAAAGCACGACGCGCCGGTGCATCCCTCAACCGCGCACTTGCTTTTGCAAGTCTGGCTCTCAGCCAGGGTACCCGGAACGATGGGCAGATTGCCCGCGCAATACTTGCTGGGGGTTTCGGTGTAGTCCACTGGGGCCGGAACGCTCGGCTCCAGGTACGTCCAGTACGGGTCCGAGGAGTACGTTCCAGGATCCGCCATGCTCGGGTCCTGGCTCGGACGATCCAAAGTCGCTAGCACCGGAGCCCACTCGGCGAACGGCATGCGGCTTGTCGGCATGACATCGGGGAAAACCGAGGCGGCAGCCTCCGTAATGCCGCAGGTGCCGTAGCAGTCGATCACCATCACGCGGTCGCCGGGCTTAAAGCCACTTCCGGTGATCTCAACGGACGACGTCTCACCAGGGGTGACAATGTACGAAGCTCCCACGTCTGCCTTCGTCGTAACGTGCACGGTGCCCAAGTGGTTCGCAAATCCGCTTCCCGGTCCGCCCGCGTAACTCTGACACGCGGCTGCATTCGGGTCCTTCGTGAAGGACTCGTACGCGGGGTCCGGCGTCGTCGAAAATGTTGTACCTTTGCTTAGGAAGCAGCGGTTGAGCGTCGCGTGCATGTTGTACCCTGCGCACCCAGCTGTGTCATCGCAAGCCTCGCGGCATCCCGCTGAATCCAAGCACAGCGGACCGCTCATACTCGTGCCGAAGAGGCCCTCATCAGTGGTCTCCATGCCGTCGCAGAAGCACGCTGACCCGACGCACCCCGGCGCGCACTTGACGACGCACAGATCCTTCGTGGGGAACCCGCTGTTCGACGCAAACGTCCCTGTAATGTCGAGCGAGGTGGCGGACGGCACGTAAGACTTGTCCTCGCACATGCAGAGCTGGTACTGCCCTGCTGCCATGCTGCCCAAAATTCCGGTAAATCGGTACTCTGAGACTGTGCTGGCCCCTGCGTCGGCGTGGAGGATACCCTTGATGTCCGTTTGGGCATTCGCCACCAAGCAGTTCCCGGTGGCGCTCTCGACGAGGGCCACTTTGTTGCTGTTCGGCAGGTACATGCGGTACCCGGCCACGCCGATGTCGGCCTTGGCCCCGGCCTTTGCGGAGAAGCTCTGGTGGTGGAACGGCCCGCGGGGGTGCGACGGGTCCCAGTCGGCCTTCTTCACTTCGAGGAAGAGGGACGCCGCGCTCGGGATAGCCACGAAGGCCCCGCCGTCCGAGAAGCACACCTGGTACATCCCAGGCGCCACGCCTTCCACTCCCGCCGACAACATGAACGTCGCTGCGTCCGGGCCGGTGTATGGGTTGAAGCTCCCCGGGAACGAATACGGATCCAAGATCGGGGAGCAGCCGCCCCCGTCGTTGTTGATGTCGTAGCAGTCGATGTGCTTCCCACCGATCGACGCGCCGCAGCTGATGCCCTCCTGTACCATCTTGATGCGCCACTCCGACTGGTTGGTAGTGGACGAGAAGGCTGGACGCGAGACGCGAAGAGCGAGTTTACCGTCGACCTTCTCGGGGGTGAGGGGCGGCTCCTCGTGCTCCAGCATCCAGCTGTACGGGCTCGCGGCAATCGTCATCACCCCCGCAACCTCAACCCAGTTCTCCACGTCGTAGCAGTGCCCAGCGCACCAGCACACCTTGTACTCCTGCTCGGCCAGCTTCGCGGAGACCACGAGGTTCTTCCACGTGGCCATGCGGCGCGAAAACGAGCTCGGGCGCGACGAGCAGGTCACTGCGTTGGTGCAGCCGATACCCTCAATAAAGTCTGGCGGCACGGCTGTGGCGCAAGAGGCCTCCTTCTCGACGATCTTCATGCGCTGGCGCGCGCCGAGGTTGTTCACCATCGCCTCGTCGAGCGGGAAGCCAACGCCCTTCAGCTTCAGCGTGAACTTCTCTCCCACGACCACGGTGGCCGGAACCGTCTCGAAGCCGAAGGCGATCGGCCCAGTGTCCCCGGCCCACCAGCCCGGCCAGTTGTCCGCGTACGGAAGTTTGTACCACCCGGTGCCACCCTCAAGAACGTCATGCGGGCGGTGCGAGGCGCGGGGATAGGCCAGCGTGGTCTCGTCCGACACTTCAGATTCCTCATCCGTGCCGCTGAAATACGTCCGGTGCAGGAAGCAATGGCCAATGCCATACTCGGGCACATTCTTGCCGGCAGAGTCATCGAAATAGAACTTCCAGCTCACGCAACCCTCATCCACCTGGTCCAAGCAGAGCTGTTTGCACGAGCACGGCGTCAAGATGTTCTCCTTCGTTGACTTGTACTCCAGCATGATCTCACCGAACCACTGGCGCGACGTGACCCCACAGCTCATCGGGAAATCCAGGATCGTCCCGCCAGCCGCGCGGTCCTTCGTGGTTTTCTGCAGCCACGGCCTCGACAACTCGGGGCTACCAACCATCGCCCACCCGGGTCCGGGAGTGGCGAGACCGGCCGTGCCGCGCGCGAGGGTGTACGTCAGAGGCAGCTTCGTCTTCTCGTTGTAATGGGGCCCAACGTTCGTCTTCCCCGCTTTCACGGACGCCGCTGGCCTCACCGGCAAGCCACTTTCGGAATCCGCGATGTACGGCTCGGAAGGGTAGTAGTCCTCCTGCTCGACGCCGCACACTGGGAATTCGACCCGGACGCAGTTGACCGTCACGCCGGCCGGCACGGTGAAAGAGACCCAGGCCCCCGTCCCGGCAGCGCGGTCATGCTCCAGCGTCTCGGACTGCCAGATCGTGCTGGCGTCCATGTCCGTCAGCAGGTCCCCGCTGTACGCAGCGTACTCTCCCTCCTTCCCTTGGAGCAGCTTGCCGACCCCGCGTGAGACGCTCGGGCCCTTCGAAGGGACGTGGGTGTCCGCATCGATACCCCAGGGAGTGTCGCCGTAGATCCCTGATACACGCACGGTCGCCGAAACTTCCTCCATGATCTTCTTCACGCTCCCCGCCGCTGTCTTGTACGTGGCTTTATCATCGTAAGCTTCCCCGGTGCAGCCCTCCTCCTCGGTCCCGGTCGCGAAGATGTGAATTTCAGCCAGCTTCACCCCGAACTTCGCAGCGTCGTTGTGGTAGAAGACGAACATGCTATCGGCGGCGTCGTAGGAGGTCATGGCGCACTGCGTATCGGGGTCGGCCAGGGGAGCGCCACTAACGTAGCTCTTGTCGACGATTCCATTCTTAACCGCCTTGTAGGTCGGTAAGCAGCTGCAGTAGTACGCACCCTTGTACCCCGTCAGCCCGAGATTCCGCCACTCAGCGCTGCTCACCATCATGTTCGTGCAAGACCCGCCATCCTCCGGCGCTTCGCACCCGCTGACGGAAGGCGACGCGCACTCGTCCTCGTCGACAGCGAGGGCGAAGTCGGAGTTCCACGGCACCGTGATACGGAACCACCCCTCTCCCAGCCCGTCGGCCATGCTCTCGGGGCCCGGCACGACCTTGGCATCGTCGAGCGCAGATGTGCCATCGGCCCCGTACACGAGAACCACAACTTTCTTCGCGTACGGGTAGTACAGGTCCACCGTCGCGTCGCCGGACATGAGCTGCTTGTTACGCCACCCGGTCACGCGCACGACGTCCGTCACGAGCGGGCCAAGGCCAAAGGCTTTAGGCGTCTCGTAGGTGCGGCCGAGCGTCATCTTGGCCTCCCAGTCAACGGCACTGCTCAAGGTAACCCAGGCGGTGTCTGCGCTAGAGGCCGAATGGAGGCGAACACGCGTAGCTCCCGGCACCGGCCGCGCGATGTCCTTCCCGAAGTCCCACTTGTCCACGCGGATGACGGCGTCCGCGCGGTACTCGGACGCGATCACCTTCGGGAACTTGAAGAGGATGTCGTTGTTGGACAGGTCCGGGTAGAGCGTGAAGTCCTGCCACGAGTTGGAATCGATGAGAGCGACCTGATCGGGTTCCGGCAGGTCCCAGGGGGCCACGGTCCAGAAATCCGATGTGACCGCATGGGAGAGGAGCATGCCGAGCTCTGTCTCGTGGCGCTCCGTCGACACCACGCACGTCGTCAAGCCAGGGCAGAACGTCTTATCAGCGCACACTTTCTCCATGCCCATCGACGACTTTTCAGTCACAGACGGGTAGATAGCCTGGTCGTTCATCAAGGAGGGGTCAGTCAGGAACGGCTTGAACCCGAAGTACGGTGTTGGTTTGCACTGGCTGTAGCCGAGGTCCTTCACCTCACCCGCCTCCACGTACCCCATCCTCTGCAGATCGAAGACCTGCGCAGATCCGTTCGCGAAAGTCTTGGCGAAGTCGTAGAAATCGTCGTGGTCGGAGTCGACGAATTCAATGCCCTGCGCCGTGTAGGTCTTATCATGGCGGCGCTGGCACGACTTGGGGCAGAGGAACAAGAGCGCCTTACTGTCCGTGCATGGGCCCC
>NYWG01000268.1 GCA_002684915.1 Verrucomicrobiales bacterium | reverse complement strand
AGACGCTAAAGCAGCGAAAAAGAAAAAAGAAGAAGACGCTAAAGCAGCGAAAAAGAAAAAAGAAGAAGACGCTAAAGCAGCGAAAAAGAAAAAAGAAGAAGACGCTAAAGCAGCGAAAAAGAAAAAAGAACAAGATGAGAATTTTTCTGCATTACAAAAGGACTATGATAGCATAATAAAAGAGATTAATAATTTTGAAAATAACATTGACCAAGATGAAAATTATTCAGAGTTGGACCGTTGGAGAGAATTATTAGATAATATAAAAGATTACATGGAAGACTTCCAAAAAAAAAATATCGACATCAAAGAATATTATGGAAAAAATGCCACGAACGCTGAAAAACTGATAAACGAATTAAAAGCAGAACAAGCAAAACAAGAAGAAGCTTTTCTTGATGAGGAAACAAGAATTTCTACATTGAAAGAGGAAAAAGAAAAAAGTAAAAAACGAAGTAAAAGACTTGAAGATTTAAGAGCTAAGGGTAAATTAAGTAATGAGACGTATACAGAAAAAGATTTTCAAGATTTAAAAACTGTAGACAGGAAGTCCATATTGAAACAATACCATGAACAAAACGATATCTTAAGAGATATACACTTAATGTCTGCCAACATGCTTCGACAAGAAATAGTAGGAAAGGTACCGCTATCCATCGTACCAAAGAAAAATCCTGATCTTGGTACTACTTCGAAACAATTAAGTAGAAAAGACGCAGTTAACTTTATTCGTAACTACGATTTACTTCAAGAACTAGCAACACCAGATGCCTATAAAGAAGTTCCGGAATGGTTTAGTATGGGCTGGGACACAAAAAAAGAACAATTAGATGCAACTTTATTTTACAAAACAAAAAACAATAAAATTATTTTTCTTGTCATAGCATGTTTTGGAGCGGATGCCAGGCTTTTACCATTAAAAAAAGATGGGAAAAAACAAAACAATATTGAACAAGATAATAGTATGGAACTTGTTGAGATTCATAATTTAAGCGGCAAGAAAGGACAAACAAAACAACGTATGGGGCCTTATTTAGTAGAAATTTTAAAACAATATAAAGAAGAAAAGAGTGAATACGTATTTGTTGCACCATCGGAAGATTTAGAATTGTTACAACGTTTAAACGAACAACGTGGTCGCACAGGAAAAATTACAGAGGAAGGCTTGAAGAATGTGTACAGAGCTTGGGGCATGGAATTAATTCGTTATGAAAAAGACACAGAATTTGATGGAAAAGGATATTCACATCCCAACCAACAAGCTTTTGATGATGCAGACGTTTTTATGATAGGACAAATAGATACTGTTATAAACAAGCTTAGCGACGGATATGTGTACAGTGGTGCAGACGTAGACACGCTCGGATACGACGCATCCACAAACGATATTACTATAAGACAATTTGTTGATGGTGATATGAAGTGGAATGAATTAAGATCGTATGCAAAAAATTTGGGACTGAAACCAGGAAAAAATGCAAAAAAACCAGATTTTATAGCACTGATAGCAGATTATTTGATTAAAGAGAAAGCAACTAGTAAAACAAAAGCAAACATATTTTCTAATTATGATGTCGAACCTCCTAAGAAGTCAGACGAACCAATGGATCCAGACCTAGCAGCCATTTTGGAAGAAGAAAACCGTTTCTTAAATGGTGAAATGGGTAAAAAAGATGCCATCGACTTTGCCAGACGTAGGGGAATCAGATTAAAAGGCAACTCAGCAAAAGATCATGCTAAGAAGCTTCGAGAGAAAATAGCTCAAGAAAGAAAAGTTTCCGTTAAAAGCATTACTAGGGAAGGCTTCAAAAAATATGGCCTCTACGACCTGACATCGATATGGGACGACCAGGAAGAGCTCCTTGTGCCGCCGCCAAGCTCCCTTGGCTTGGCTGATCGCAAGGCACGCGAGTTTATGGTGTTTGAGTAAAATTTATATAAGCATAGTAAAAATTGTCTTGGTCCTTCCCCAAGGTATCCAATGACTTGACTAACATTATTTTACTTCTACTAGGCTGCCTTCATGGACACCAAGGTGTTCTATGAGGTAATCGTGCCCTTACTTGAGGTTGATTCAACTGCTCTGATCTGTATTTCCACACCACAGGACGATATGAATTTCTACAGTGCGATGTTTGACATGAAATTGCCAGATGGTTCGCCGCTATTTGTAACACTGGAAGTGTCGCTGGTCTGCGATGCATGCAAGCAGAGCGACCACCCGGAGCGATGCCCGCACATGACCGATGAGATACGCAAGTTCCTAACCCTACCTCTTCTGCCTCCAACTTAACTTAATACTAACAATTTCTTTAGCTCCATGGAAGAGTGTCGCAAAATTCGATATGGTAAAACAAATCTATGGCGATCAAGTAGACCTATTGCAACGCGAGAGTATGGGCGTCATTACGCAAGATTTGCAATCGGTATTCAAAAGCAAGTATGTCGACAAAATGTTCAATTCCATGGATCACGAGTTGCAGAAACCACCATTGTTTGTTTTTGTAGGATGCGACCCCAATGGCGGTGGATCATCGCAGATGGGATTGGTCAGTATCGTCATCGAGTTTAACAAGATTATTGTCGTTGGGATTGATTCGGTCACAACCAAAGGCCACGAGCAAATACAACGGCTATTGACAGCACACATTGAAGGTTTACGAAAACAAGAAAAATTGAAAGATTCTTGGATAATTTTTATTCCAGAAAGTAATTTGGGACACGAAAGTGACCATATGGCCTACATGTTGAAGAACTATCGCAAGGTTTGGACCATTTCAGAAAAGTCAAGGACAGGTGTTATTACGACTGCAGTGAGAAAAGAGTTGTATACGATGGAGACACAAAAGTACATTTGCCAAGAGTCAGTGATGTTTTGGAAGCACTTAGTCGTGTCCAACCCGGTTGGCATAGGCGACGTCAAGGCCCGAGCACTGTCTGACTTTAAGAAACAATTGTTTGCATTTAAGCGAATCATCCAGCACCCACAGCGCGGCTTTGCACTACCTAGAGTGATTTACACAGGTAAGTTTAAAGGTGGTAACGATGATCTGTGCATTACACTGACCATGGCCGTCTACTGGGGAATAGAGTTTATTACACACCGAGTAAAAGATGCACCCTACGAGATGTTTCAATAAAACTTAAGTTACTTTTATACCACACTGCCTTAGCTCATCACATAATAATTTCCAAGTATACGGTACTTCAATATCCTGCAACTCCATGCTTTTGCATACAATACATTCTAACGCGTCTTTCGCATTGTAAACACCGCACTTGCAGTATCTCCAGCAGCTTTTATCCGACTGTTGCCACAAACTTTTATGCACGAGCGCGGCTCCATTTGCCGCTATGCATGTACTTTCCATCTCTCCTAGGCGATGTCCTCCGTTGTTTCCTCTGCCGGCCACTGGTTGTTTGCTTAGGATGGAGCGCGGCGCTCCAGGCATGCGAACATGTAATTTATCACCTACCATATGCCGAAGTCTTTGGTAATAAACGGGCCCCATGAAAATTTTCGATCCGGTCATGAGTTCACCGGTGCGACCGTCCATCAATGTCTCATCACCATAGGGGTGAAAACCGTAGGACTTCATTTCTTTGCTCATGGCATCTAGGTCATTGTTTGCAAAAGCAGTTGCATCAGCACGTTTACCAGTGTAGCAGGCTAGTTTGGAGGCAAAGCATTCAATTAAGTGTCCAATGGTCATTCGTGTACTAGATAATGTGTTAGTGTGGTGTTGACAAGTTAGCAATTTTAGAGTAACTTACGGTATTGCGTGTGGTGACATGATAATATCTGGTGTCATGCCAGCATTTGGACCGCATGCAATCGTTGGTAGATCCTCTTGCGGCAAAATCATCGATATAACACCTTTTTGCGCATGACGACTAGCAAATTTATCCCCTATTTCAGGGACACGCATTTTGTAGCTCATGATATTAATTTTCGCAGACTCTTCACCTTCGCCTTTTCGGCGCCGTTTTCCGTGCCCAACGATGACGCGCTGAACGACGCCATGCTTGTCCTTTGCTTTGACCGAAGTGTCGTGCATGACGGCATCTTCGTCTTCTTCAAATTTACTAAGAATAATGTCGTCTGGATGTAGGTAATTTCCAGGAGTTGGCAAACCGTCGTCGTCAATATTTTGAAATTTGCTGGCTTCGGATCGTTTCCACGGCTCCTTTGCTGGTCGTTTCGATATTTGGTCAGAGCCAGAGTAACTAAACGTTTTTACATCTAGGGTTCGGTAGCCACCTCTATCAAGGAATGCTTGGCTAACTATGATGCTATCTTCTTGGTTGTATCCCATAAATGGCATAATTGCAACGATGGCATTGAGCCCGGATGCAGCTGGCATGCCCTTGACGGAGCCTAGTTTCGTCGCTGCAAGTGGACGTTGACCGTAATAGATGTAGTGTGATCTGGTGTAAAATAAATCTCTGTAATTCTGCGGCAGTTCCGATTGACTTTGTTTGGCCATAGCGTTTTGATACGTTATCCTTGGACCCTGATTATGGTTGCAATATGGTGCTTGTGTGTTGGTAGACATGGAGAGTGATAGCGTTGCGTGTATCTCTGCGTGTGTGCAATTGAAGAGGTGATCAACGTTAAAATTGGCAGCGACCTGCAGTGTATCTTCTTCCCTCGAATCAATGTGCTCAATGATACCTTGTTGTAAAAGTTGTTCAAAGTCTAGTGCAAGGCGTCCATTTTGAATTTGTGCATATAGATTTTTCAATACAAATAGTGGTCGCAGTATGCGTCCAGCATCACTTCGGATATTTATGTGTTTGTGTTGTATTATAATAGACACACCCTTATCTATGATTCCGACGCGGCGATACTGACGTAGTTCGTTCGCCACATTTTCCAACTCTTTCATATCTTTCACTTGCGCTGCAATGCAGCCATTGACAACAATGTAATATGGTTTCCCAACATAAATGATATTACTGTTTATTTGTTTATCTTCAAAGTATTTGTATATGACTGTATCATCAAACTCAATAGAGACAGTTGCAAGTGTTGCAAAATGTTTATTGATGCCACATGATTTACCTTCTGCAGTGTTGTAAGGTGCTAGGTATCCAAAGTGATCTCCACGGACCTCTCTTTGATCAATGATGCTAAGCTTCTCGTTGCCAGTGTGGATGCGCCGCGCCTGGCTAAGGATAGAGCTAAAGTTGTAGTTGCTCCTGGATTGTGCGACACCGGTCCTTATTTTCGAGTTTTTCCCACGGCTTGGCCAGTTGCCAGTGCTTAAGCTGTAGAAAAAAGCTTCGGTGCACACCCTAGAGTCAAGGGCTCTGGTGACCCCTTTAATCATTTTTTTTTCAGGGTGTTTGTTGATAAAATTAATGATTCTTTTTTTAAAACTCATTACAACGCGCAACAGTGACTTTTCTAATACTGCAAGCATTAGTTCCGATACATTCTCGACACGTTTGTAAGCAATATGGTCCCTAGAGTAGGTATTTCGTTTTGTGCTCAGGCAAAAAGCCATGTAAAGGAGTTGTTTTACCGTGCATGTATGAAAAATATCTTTTATGTTGATACAAGATGCTCGTGGAAACGCATTTTGGTAAAAATGCAATCTCTCCTGAGGACTTTTCTCTTTCCACAATACCGTCGTTAATTTATTTGTTTGTGGAAAAACTTCGTCCGTGTTTACATCATACTCTGCAAAAATAATACTAATGTCACAACTACCGTGTTTTGTAACAATTTCAATGATCGGTTTTGCACCACATTTTTGCTTTTTTAATTCAAGCATCCATGAGTCTGGAAATTTTGGATCTTTAAACACACATGTATTTGCATTTACAAGTACTTCACGATCAATTTTACGCTCTTGTGCTACAATACATTTTTCGTTTCCACCAAGAATAAAATATCCGTCATCGCAAATGTTGCTTTTCTGATGACACCGGTTCATGCAGGACCCAACCATGATTGGAACGTAGCAGAGAAGCATATCTTGTATTTCTTCTTTGTCTGTGCCAAACTCGCTTTTCATTGTGAAAGAGAGTGAAATGTAGACTGGGCTGACAATGCTACTACGTAGCAATCTAGCATTGGTGGCGTCAACAGATACGTTGGATGGAGTGATAGTTTCAATGTCATTGTTTAAGAGGATGGCATTTTTGACAACGACGTTTTTGCATGTAACAGCAAAAGTTTTTGACAAATCTAGACCTACTTGATTTTCAAATGCAAATAATTCGTATATCGTTTTGTGCATCTCGCGCTTAATAAAGGCATTGAAACTAATTTTTTGTTGGTCCGTAGCACCTTTTTTTTCGAGCATCGACTCGCATATCTTCCAACAATCTTGCTCCGACGGCCAGTTTATGGCCTCCATAAAAACACTTATATTAATCACTGTACAGTGTAAAAAATGAATCTATTCCTGTTTACCCTATACTTGTGTCTTGGCTGTGGACAAGCAATATTCTTAACAGACAAAGATCACACCTTTAAAAATCCAACCGATTACCAAATTGTTTATGCAAAGTTTTCCGAAGAAAATACAAGAAACAGACAGTTTTTTGCTGCTAATTTCTTAAAGGGGGACAAAATGAAAATGGAAGTCTTTATTCCAGTTGCCACAAAAGACGAAATAGTTGTCTTGCAAGTGACGGGACACGGAATGGGATTTCCAAAAAGTGAGATGTACGTACACGATCCAGCAAACGTACTAGCCATGAAAAAGGTATTTAAAGTAACTGCGACTGCACAAGTTAATACAACCATTGTTATTGAGGTTGTAGGACAAGTAAAGGGTGCACACTACGCCGTTACTATAGGAGAAAGAAACAACTTCAACATTTTTGACTACAGTACAGCATTACCATACACCGTGCAACGTATTCGTACTTGGACACGTACACTATACTTCCCCTATATATTTGTTGCATTTACCTTTCTGTACTTGATAGCATGGCCGCTCAGCCGCACTCGGAGCTGGGCACTTTTGCCACGACTTGCAGCCTTAAGTTATGTTGCTTGGATACTAGATGTTTTCTTACAGTATTTTGTGACCATACAATTTACTAGTAAAAAAAGTATTCTAACGTTCCTATTTCATATTCTACCGAACACAGCGTATGTTTATACATTGTTGTTTTCAGATGTAGCCCAATCAAATCGTCAAAAAGAAGTGTTTTTAGGCGTTGGGCTTGTTAGTTTGATATTTGGAGGAGCTGGTGGTTACATAGGCACATCACTGTTACTATTTGCATCTTTACAAAAGTATTTTCAGTTCATAGATACGCGAAAAGCAAAAGAGAAGATAATTTGTAAAGTGTAAAAAAATACTATATATCTTAAAATGAGAAAGTTTTAAACATCATGCCGTCAAAAGGAAAGACAAACATAAAAAAAGCCCCACAAGGAATAACAAAAATAACTTCGAGACAATCAAAATCTCGACAGCGTCCACAGTCAATACCTAAAGCGCAAGTTTATAAAAAAGGAAAGTAATAACTTTTTTACTCCTTCGAATTAATATAAGAAATTAATTGATCAATGTATATTTGTTTCAAAACTCGATGCTTCCTTGCGCTTAATTTTTTTCTGTAAGAAACAAATGATCCATTGGGATTTTCTTGTTGAAAACGCAACTTATATTCGTGCCGTTTATTGCTGCAAAATTTTTTTAAATCATTTATATTTTTTTCTTTTAAAAACATTTTATATTTTATTGATTCTTCATTCGACAAATATATTTTATTAAATTCATCATATGTTGGTGCAACATGTTTAGAACTTATAAAGTTTGAAACAATATCACATGTTAAATTATTTACTGCGCCTCCTACAAATAATTTTTCTGCCTCTTCTTCGTTTAAGTTTATATTATCTGTATTGTCATTCATTTCCTCTTCTGTTTCATCACCTGAATCTACTTGAAATTCACCCCCATTTTCTAAATTCGAATTTGAGTTAGTATCGCCACAGTCATTTAGATGTTCCATGCAAAACTGGAACTCATCGTCTCCAGAATCCGAATCACTGAAGGTGCGTAGAAAATTTGGTTGTAAGTTTGACATTATGTTGTGCTTGTGAATAAAAGTCTTTGTGTTTGCAATATGTATGTATGTGTATGCGTCGGAACCGTGTTTTGTGCACGGGTGTGTTGTGTTAATAACTTATACTTCAACATTTTTTGAAAAATATTTAGCATGGATATAGCATTGGTATTATTATTATGAGAATACCATTATAACTGAAAAAATAGATTACCGCCAAAAGTATATAATAAACTCTAGAAGCCTTCCAAATACAATGTTGCAATTTTTACTTGGATTTACCACCGGCATTTACGTTGCACAGACATACAACATCCCAAATATAAGTGTAATAACAAGTTTTATACAGGATAAATTAAAGGAGATTGAGAAACAACAAAAGAAAAATGATTGATCGCAGTGTATTATTATGGTCTGCTAAAGAAGTCAGAAAAAAATATCGTAAAATGATAAAAGTAAATATAATTTTAAAAGAATTATTCGACGTTCACTTTCCGTTTGTAAAACCTTGTTCTTCTAATGCATGGTTGCTGACACAGAAAGACAAACAAATACGAGATGCAATACTGTTGATCCCAATGTTACCGTATAACCTATTACATGTTGAGAATGAGTTTAAAGAAGTGTACATGCGACACCTTGGGATCATTGCATTTTTTAAAAGCTCCGTATATTAACTAAACGTTGTTACGCAACTTTTTAAAAATTTTATATCATAAAATAACTAACTTACATCATGATTTAAAAATCGACATCTAGAGCAAACTGTGTGTCTTCTGTAGTACCGACATTTGCTTTCGAATATTCACCTACTCTCTTTTCAAAGAAATTCGTCTTGCCTTGAAGACTAATTAATTGCATCCATTCAAAAGGGTTGGTCGTGTTGTAAACTTTTGCTACACCAAGACTATGTAATAGCCTATCTGCGCAAAATTCTACATACTGACACATTAATTTTGAATTCATACCAATAAGTTCAACTGGCAAAGCATTGGTTACATAGTCTTTTTCAATCCTAACTGCATCCTTGATAATCCTTTGAACAGTTTCTTCTGGCAACTTGTTTACCAAATGGTCCTTGTACAATAAACAAGCAAAGTCACAATGCAAGCCTTCATCGCGTGAGATCAACTCGTTTGAAAAGCAAAGCCCTGGCATGAGGCCTCGTTTTTTCAACCAAAAAATACTACAGAAGGATGCACTAAAAAATATTCCTTCACAAGCACTGAAAGCAACAAGACGCTCAGCAAACGAAGCGTTATCTTGATTTGTCCATTGCAAACACCAGTTGGCTTTTTCTTTGATAGCTTCAAAGTGCTCTAGTGCGCGGAATAACTTTAACTTCTCTTCTTTGGCTGTAACATATGAGTCAATAAGCAAAGAATACATCTCTGAGTGGATATTTTCAATACTTATTTGAAATCCATAAAAGCATCTAGCTTCGCTGTATTGTACTTCGTTGGAAAAGTTAATCAACAGATTTTCATTCACAATGCCATCTGATGCAGCAAAAAACGCTAAGACATACTTTAAAAAATAACGCTCGTTGTCACTTAACTTTTGCCAGTCCTGCTTGTCTTGTCCAAGGTCCACTTCCTCCACAGTCCAAAACGACGCTTCCGCCTTCTTGTAAAATGACCAGATATCCATGTGTTGCAATGGAAAGAGAACAAAACGGTTTGGGTCTTCTGCCAGCATAGGTTCCTCGCTCAGCTCCCCCCTTAGCTCCTTTAATTTAAAAGCAGTTTTCCGTACCGGTGCAACATTTCTTCTCCGCTTGTTGCGTTTAGGTACGAATTGTAATTTTTCAAAGTTTCGTGTAATTTTTTGATCAAGAGACATGACTTATTTTACCAGATTTTTGTTGTATTATAGTTTTTCTAGATTGATATTTATTTTTAAATCCAAAAGCTTACAAGGTATATAGTGTCACGTGTGCAGATGTAAATATGTTGACGAAAGTAAATTTAAATTTGTATGACGTAGGTGTGTGTTACGTAAAAAGTTGGTGTAAAGACTCTAGGGATTTGGCTTCACGACTAAAGTCACAACCGCTAAAAATTCGTTTTTTAGATTATGATACTAATGCTATTTACCAGTATAATAATAATGGATTTTTGAACACGAAAATAATTCATAAATATGTTGAAGTTGACAAGAACATGCCAAGCCACGTGCCGTTACTGTACTTAATTAATAAGACTACAAATGCATACGAGGGACCTTGGACGAATCACAATGGACATAGCGTTGAGTTTACAAGAATAAATAGGGTATATAAAATAAATAAGAATACTATTAAATTTTAGGGACACAATTTGTTTACTATTCTCTTACGATAAGAACATTTCTTTAAACATGTTTTTTTCTTAAGTGACGCGGCTGTTAATGGAAAGCCACAATCCTCTTGAAATTTGTTCGTAATCCATTTTGGGCTGTATACCAATTTTTCATACCAATACATTTTTGCATCGCAAACACTGTATACTTCATCTGCTGATATATCACCGTCGGCGTCCATGTCATATTTCATTATACATTCTAAAGTTTCTTTCTTTGTCGGGCATGCAGTGACTGCAAGTAGCATACAAAACAACAGTAAATACTTCATATTAATTGAACCGTATTGAATGTTTATAGGTTAAATTTCTTTCCTTGATCTTTTTGACGAGTTGGAGTCAATTTGAATGACACTGTGTTCACGAGAATATCCCGGTGTGCAATAGAGCAGAGGTTCCAATTCAAATGCTAATTTTAAATCAACATAAATTGTTTTTTTGCAGCTACCACCGATGTCCATGGATACATACCGTTTCTCCTTTTTATCTGCATAGTCTGAAACTAACTTGAAAAGTATTTCTTTCGCAGATGCAATTGTTGAAATCTTCTTATTGTTAATTTTTTTCAGTACCGTCAGTTTCTTTAAACTGTAGCCTTGTTGCGTAATGGAGCTTGGTAAACGGAAACCAGTGATGACCACAGCTGGTTCGGACCCTTTGCTTTCACTGAGGAATTGAACAATTCCTGGGTCCAAAGCTTCGTCTTCAAGGTCTTCAATGTGGTTGTTGTAAAACTGGCAAAAGACGACACCACCAAAGATAAAACATTCAATCGGTTCCAAAACTGGCATGCAATTTCGCAATATTTTGTTTTGTACTTCAAGTTGAAAATTTATTGTTCGTCTTTTTCTACCATCAAAGACACGAATAAACGTGGAATCTGGGTCCAACATAAGAAGCACGTTAAGGGAACTGAATTTCACCTTGTCTAATTGATGTTTCAAGTTTACAAGACCATTGCGATCTATATCAAACTCATGTGAACGGTCTCCAATACTACATATAACATGATTAGCCTTGAGATTTTTGGATTTTAGTACCGAAGATGTAAATACCTTTGTTACTAGGGCACCTTTGACGTTTGAGTTGTTTAACTTGACACTGGCGTAACTGTCGATCAATTTTTCCGTTGCAATTCCGAGGTTGGGACATTGCAACGTAAGCGATTCGTTGTCCCAGTAATGACACAACATCTTGTCAATGTCATGCCATGGAATGGCTAAGGTAATCCCCTCACTTTCATCAAAGGATGCAGCACAGACGCCAATTAAATTGCCCCTTGCGTCAAACAATGGACCACCAGAGTTGCCACCGTTGATGGAAGCGTTGACTTGCAAGTAGTGCGCATGTCTACCAGAGATTTTACCGCTAGAAATATGACAATCTTCAGACGCCAAAGGAAAACCAATACCAGTTGCCTCGTAACTAACTTCTTTTGTCGTGTCCACAATTTTTCTGCGTGGTTTGACAGGTGGAATCCCTTTCATGATTTCTGCAAATGTTTTACCTATTTCTGTTTCCAAATGTTCGTTGTAAATTGCATCTACTTCTAAGATCGCAAAGTCTAACGGTTGGCAGGCAAGGATTACTTTTGCCCACATTTTGCACTTTCCGAGTTCTGGAAACGTTAGGGCAACCCTTCTGGTTGGGCAACCATCAATAACGTGTGCATTGGTCACAAGGTAACGCTTCGATCCGTCATTTTTCGGCAAGTATAAATACTGTGACGGTACAAAGAAAGCACTTCCGCACACTTCTTCGTCTGTATTACTACTAGTAACATAAGGTTGATTAACATCTATTTCAATAGCAGAGCAAGTTACTTTAGCAACTCCTCTTTTAAAACGCTGGCATATGGCTTTTAGAGACTCTGACATTCTCAAATCGAAAGTTGGTGATGAATCTAAACCGGTATTTACGGAGGAAGACCGAGCAAAAATCCGGCAAACACTGACTCAATTTTCAAGAAAAGTTACCGTTAAAGAACAGAAAAAGAAGGAATCAGAAAAAGTTATTCCGAGCATAGTAGAACAAGTCTATCATGTAAATTTTTCATGGAAGGATTATCCCTCCGAACTGGACGAAGTACCACATTTATTTTTGATCCGATTAAATTTGTGGCCATTACTTTCCTTTAAAACTCTTATTTCACTAGAAGAATTGCAAGAATTGTGTATTCAAAGCGGCATAACCGGTATAGCAACAGATGCAAAAGGAAGGGGCTACTATATGACTGGCAACATTCCAAATGGAGGACCCGTCAAAAGTATTAGCCTGACGTTGCAGCCGAGTGAAGCAAGAGACATCGTGTCTGTTGTCAATTGCACTTTTGTAACGCATACAGAGTAATACTATAAATGCTTTTCTTAAATTACATAAATGGAAACTGATATTTTGTTAAAAAGCATTCATGTTTATTCAGATGAATGTAGTATTTGTTATGAAAACAAACCTTTTGGATTCCACTGTGAAATTTGTTCGTGGGAACACTGTAAAGATTGTCATAAATTATGGCTGAAAGAATCAAAAAGTTGTCCACAATGTCGCGTACAATTAGACATAGATAGTGATGAAGAAGCTGAAGAATCTGAAGAAGAGGAATCTGAAGAAATGTCTTTTTGTACTAAAGCAATGTATTTATTAATGTTACATGGTATTTTTGCTTTTATGGTACTTTATATATTTTTTATTTTGGTCATGGCTGGCGATGCGACTATTGATTGTGAAGATGACATATGGTGCTTTTTTATAAATCTTTTAATGTTTATATTTGTTGTTGCATGCAGTGTGCAAAGCTTCGTTAAGTTAGTTGTATATTATCAATCTTGAATGAATCACGTCGTATTGTCTGGCGTGTCATCCATTGTCGAATAAAATGATAGTGTTTTGCACAAAATTCTTCTTTGTGAATATTATCAATAACATACTTTAACTGTTTATTTTGTAATCGTTTTTCATCTTGTTTATTTTCTATTTCTTCTATAGCGTTTATTTTTGGTAAAATAATATGTTCTTTGTCCTCCAATAAATACAATAATGAATCTGCATACGATGTAATCAATTTTCTCTTTTTAATTTTTAATTGATCTTTAGGAGGTGTCCATCGCAAGTGTCTTGGCACCGTATTCTGCAAAGGAAAGTTAATAAAACGAAATACATTCCACACTGATTTCTCTAAACGCAACTCTTTTATAAAAAAATGCAACTGTTGCAGCGAACGCTCTTCTGGACAGTCTTCTAAAACTTTTAATTCTTGAGCACAACGAATATCGTTTCGTTGCGCAGGAGTCGTACCTTTTAATAACATTGCATGCAAGCATTGAACAGTTTTTATCATCACCTCTTTCTCCGCATCGTAGTGTTCATCTGGAATACCGTTGGTATTAAAAAAATTCTGAAACGCGTGTAATACTTCGTTAAAGTTCATGTATATATTGACTTAATTGTTTTACAAATGGGATGTAATTTCAGCTCTAATACTCAAGTACCTCGTCCAGTAACACAACGTAGAAGGCGGCAACGTCCGGCAAGATTAGACTTATTTGACACTGGATACTTACCAAGTTCCGAAAGTGAAGGTACACCTACACCTACACCAACAAAAAAACTAGTTGTAGAAGAAACTTGGATAGATAAAAAAAATCCTATGGAATGTTATATTTGTTTTTCCAACAAAGGTTTACTTATGAACATGCCGCGTTGTCGGTGTACTTTTTATGCTCACAAAAAGTGTTTGATGGAATACGTGTCTCATATTAATTTAAAATGTTCCATATGCAAGGAATACTATTGTTTACCGAATATCAATGAAAAAAATGTTGAAGTTGTCCAAAGAATCCTAACAGTCATCAAAGACAGAGAAATTTGGACACAAAATAAACTGTTCATCGACTCAATCATCAGTGTAAAATAAGGTTTCTAGCTCTGGTGGATTTGTACCGAAATTAATTAAAATCCCGTCACGCTGCTTATCACGCATGTAGGCTTGGCATTGTTCCCTATGTATATCCGTAAGCTTACGAACATACTTTATCTCGATCACATGCGTATCTGTCAAAATATCAATAAAGGCTGT
>NYWG01000267.1 GCA_002684915.1 Verrucomicrobiales bacterium | reverse complement strand
GAGAAGGTTCTCAAGGAAATCCAGTTGCACTCAGTCAACATATATTTCCTTTTTAATTCAATCAAGATAGACGTAATTCAAAATATAATTTTATATGTTGTGCTTTACGTGATGTGCCGAATTGTATTGGTTTTCTGTTTTGATTTAAAAGGATCAACGATAGAAATCTCGTTGTTAAAGAAATTTGAAAAAATACCTTGTGGCTTACTCTACTAAAATAACTAATTTATTGTTTTCAGAAGTAAGCTCGTGATCTTTGCCATAGTCAGAAAGCGGTTGAACCGTAAATGATATTTGTTTCCATCCATTCGGTGGGTTTTCCAGATGGAATTCGTGTTTGCCAACTTTTTCTAGAATGACTTTTGAGTTACCTTCACTTTCGGAGTTTAAGGCCGCTTGGATTTTTGGCGTGCCTGGAATTATTATACCTTCATTTTCGGTTGAGGTGTAATTCATTAAGCCATCATAGAATTTTAGAATTAATCTTTGTGTGTCTTCAGGTATATAAATATCAATTGAATTATTAACATTGATTTCATCCTCATTCGTATTGGTAAGCCCGACTTGGTAGGGACCGAATCCACTTTTCATAGACTTTTTAGACTTAAGATTAATCCTAGGAAGATTTAGTAATATTCTTTTTGGTTTGTTTATAACAGATCTAGCAATATCTGCCCGCAATGCAAATGGAACTGTAATTAATCGCTCTCTCGGACTTAGTGTTTCTCCATTTACAGTCAATTCTAGCCAAGCTTGCCCTCCAAGTGATAGTGCTCCATTGATTCCCTCTGAATAGTGATCGTATGATACTGAAATTCGTTGCCCTGCTTCTGGGGCTTCTTCGTCGTTGATGTAAATGGCTGATATCTTCCCAGTATTATTATTAGCTTGTCCTATGAATTTTGTGCTATCTGATGAGCCGTTTTCTTTGGTCCATGAATATCCAGCCCCACTAATTCTAACCCCTCCAAGTATGGGTTTGTTTTTGACCGTGTAGCTAAATATTTGATTTTGCCCGTCTCCGTATCCAACGTCTTCTATAGATGTGGATACAGATTTTCCGTTTTCACCAAAATTAAATGAGTAATTACTATCGTTGATTGCGATTTGACCTATGGCTTCTTCGTATATCTGTTTCCCTCCCGCCCTTGAATCAAAGATTCTTAATGAAAAGCTTGCTGAACCGGTAATGGATCGGCCATCAGGTCTGCGATCTTTATAAATTAATTTACCTTGGTAATTGATCAATGAGGTGCTTTCGGCCACTGCAGCGGCAAACAAGCCAAGTGTTAATAGTCCAGTTATTAGATTCTTCATAGCTTTTGTATTATTCTGATATTAATCGGAGGAAGGTGGTTCCATCGATAATAATGGGTGTCTTGAAATTAGCTTTTCCACGGAAGTTGGTTTGAATATTTTTTGCATTAGGCACAACTTTCCAATTTTCCATGTTGTTTGAAGACTGTAATTTGTAGTTTTCAAAAGCGTCTCCAGTAATTTGAATAGTTACGCTTTCGGTATCTGTATTGATTAAGCGTAATTTTGGTCTAAATGAATCTGAATTGGATGTTGAAACGACTACTCTTCCAGTGTTCTGCATGTCTCCACCGAAACTTGGCCAAGGAGAATTTGTGTCAATTGGGCTGCCTCCTTGAATAATATTGATGCGCCCATTATCCCCATCCTGAATCCCAACGTAAATCTTGCCGTCATCTAATAGGCTAGGGGAAGAGAAAGTAGCTATATCATCACCATCACCCTTGAGTTTAATTGACCAGAGTTTTTTCCCGATACGATTGATGGAGTAGAAACTGTCGTCCCAAAGTGTAAAGTAAATCGATCCGTCCAGTCCCAGCGCTGCCGTGGATGAACGCTGCCAGTTTTCTTTGATTCTATAAGTCCACTTGACTTCCCCTGTTTCAGTACTCAGTGCATAAAAGTAGCCGTTATCAGCTCCGAAATAAACTGTGCCATCTGCCCGAATGACGGCTGAACTCCAGATGTCCTGTTTTGTATCAAAGGTCCATATTGGAACTCTGTCTGAGTCTATCGCATAAAACTTATCTGAAAATGAACCGAAGTATATGTTGCCTTGGGAATCAATCGCCGGACGAGTGATAATTTGTTCTCCAGTAGAAAAGGGTTTTGGCCACGCCGCAGTTCCATCAGATTTAATGGCATATAGATTGCCCTCTTCATCTCCAATATATATTGTCCCATCTAAAGCGATTGACGGTGAAGCTAATATCCTTCCTTCTGTGGGAAACTTCCATACAAGATCTCCATTCTTTACTGCATAAACATTTTTATCAAACCAACCAAATATAATAGTACCATCCAGGGTAATCGCTGGTGAGTTCCCAAATTCACGGTACTCGCCTTCTGCATCTATCTCATCACCCTTCAATTTGTATCTCCACAACTTCTTAGCTGTGGAACCTTGGTTCTCAATTGCGTGAAGTGCTCCAGTATCTTCCAGTACATAGATGACTTCGTTATCATCAATAGCAGGAGACCCTCTTAATGCTGAATTAAATGAAATACCCCATTTACGGTCACCATTAGATTTGTGGCGGTAAAGATAACCCGATTCTCCAATTGTTGCGTAGTATATGCTTCCATCCTTTCCAACGGCTGGACTGGAATCGATCAGGCCCTGAATCTTTGGAAACTTGTTATTAACATGCTGGCCAATCTTTGTTTCGTCCACCACAGATACACGCATATTTTCGCTCGTTGTTGTGCCGAAAATATTGGTGGCAACCAATTTGTAATTATCTGCATCATCATAATCAACACTCTCAATTAGGAGACTTAGGTTTATCTTGCCCTCTAATTGGTTGCCTTCTTTATACCATTGGAATGTTGTTGGGCCTACGCTCTTAACTTTTGGGCTCAGAATGAGTGTTTCGTCTTTTTCATAAACTAAATCGAACCGATCAGGTATACTTGTAAAAACAGGGGGTTCTTCAACTAAAGTTAAAGTGGCATCGCGGCTGTCTTTCCCGGCATCATTCCATATTTCTACAGTGTATGTGCCTTCTTTTTCTTTGGATGTTTTTTGTATTAAGAGAACATTACTGTTGGCGCCGGTTAAAGGGGTTTTGTTAAAGAACCACTGATAAGAAATAAAATTTCCTGTAGACTGAACTTCAAATACTGCTTCAGATTTAGTTTTAACGTAAATCGACTTGGGAGATGCAGTGATAACAGGTGGTTCAATTTTAATTGGGTAATTATTATTATCGTTAGGATCAGTTCCGGCTACCAATTCCTCGTTGTCATTGAAGTTGTCGCCATCGCTATCGGCGGTCAAAGGATCTGTATTGTACTTGTTAACCTCATCCCCATCACTCAAGCCATCACCGTCAGTGTCAGCTAATGTTGGATTAGTTTTGTGAACATCAACTTCAGCGATGTCAGTCAGCCCATCAGAATCAGTATCAATCGGTTTTGGCTTTGTAACGATGGTCGTTGGATTATCAACATTAACGAATAGATCTATTTCTGTTCTGCCAATCGATCTGTCATAAAATCTAAAGTCATCAATTAATCCGTGAAATGGTTTCGAGTTAGGATCAGAATCAGAGGCACCTATTCGAAGATTTTTATTGTTAAAATTAACATTCAATAATTCCAATTCGGTGTTTGGAAAAACTCCTGTAAGTTTGCCATCTAAAAGGAAAGCAATGCCTTTTTCATTAGTTAAGTCATGCCATTCTCCTCCTAAGATTAACAATACATGGTGCCATGTCTTGGATTTGATCGGAGTGCTATCAGAGCGATATCTCTGCTCGCCCGAAGTCGCCCAATGAAATGCCTTTGTTTCACTGTTAACTAGAAATTCAAATCCTTTAAATTTATCCACACTACTTTCCAAGTCCCAAAACTCAAAAAGAACTTGGTTCCCAACTATATCTTGATCAGAAAGATAAAACCAAAAAGATACAGTTTGATTTCTATTAATTGTTTCGGGAAATGATGGCTTTCCTGAGTCCGAAGAATATATGACCTCTCTTTTTAAATTATTCGAATCAGAGAATTTCATTGCACTTTTGCTTATGCCAAAACGATTGGGCACAAATTGAACATTTTCAGGTAAGTCTCGTATGGACCCTCGCCGACTGTTTTCACTTGCGTCTTCTACCCCCCAAAATGGGCTTGTTCCATATGAGTCGGCATCAAATGTGTAATGAAGTAAAAGTCTATCTTTTAGTGCATGTATATTGGGGTTGGTATCAGAATCAACTTCATCTGCATCGCTTAAACCGTCCTTATCCGAATCGACATTGTTTAATCCTGGCAAAAACCCACCATAATTAACAAAAATATTAGAATTGTTTGCATCAAACCCAAAAGGTTGACCAATTGCTGAAGTATTGATGAAGGAAGAACTTTGAGCCGAACCTCCAGCATTATCAATAACGTGAGCGCTGTTGAGATAATCTTCTGACTTAACTTCTTGATGAATTAATAAAAATGCCAAAAAACATAAAAAATAGTTAGATTTATTAGTACTCAACTGAATTTAGTAAACTAGAAATTATAATTTAAGCAATGCACACTATATTGTGCAGCACCAACAATTAGCAACTACCTGTAGTATTTTCAATTAATTATCAAAATTAATTGCGATTATTTTCACATCTTATTCAAAACTTATTAACATTTTTTTGGATGCGAAAAAAACGAATATAAGACAATAAAAAACTGCTAATTAAGTGTGAAAAATATAAAATATACTTATATATTGATTATTTTTTTTGTTTTTTAATTATAATCATATCATTTTTATATAAAATATTGCCTCAAGATTTAATATTGTGCGAATTTTTTTGATAAAAAATTCAAAAAAAACGCTTGCGCAGTCAATATCCCCTGCTAGTTTGCCGCTGGTGCGCCCTTTCGGACGTACCGGAATAACCGGTTGTTATTCCTGGTCTCTCTTAGTTTTGAGACCAAAATTAAACCTATACGTATAGAAAATAATAATAGTTCTCAGGAGGAACTGATCAAAATGAAAATGAACAAATGGACTGTGGGTCTGGCCGCCGCTGGTGTTGTCAGCCTCGCTTCGACTGCTCAGGCAGAGGAAAATAGCGTGTTGACGTCACTAGGCTCAACAGTGCTAAGTGGTTCTGTTGAAGCCTCATATATTGGTGGATTCAGCGGTAATAATAACTTGTACAGTGATGGTGGAGACTTTGGTGCTCATGGCGCTAGTCTTTCTGTTGGAAGCCCATTGGGTGAAGGCAATTACAGTGCAGGTTACAATGTGGAATTGCTTATTGGCCAAAGAGCTGAAAATTTCGGTTTAAATGCCGACGATGATTTTCTTCTTAAGAACGCCAATATTGGCATGAATTTGCCTGTTGGCAACGGTGTCGATTTGACCCTTGGTCTTTGGGACACGATTGTCGGATACGAGGTTGAAGCTTCGGCCTCTAACCCTAACGTGACTCGTTCATATGGTTATGGATTAGAGCCATTCACACACACTGGTCTTTTGGCATCAACTGAATTGATGGATGGTTTGAGTGTTTCAGCCGGTCTAACGAACGGTTTTGATTCTACTGGGGCTAATAACAACGACGGTAACGGTACAGAGTTGGGTTATGTTGCTGGTGTAGAGTATACACTTCCAGACAGCCTAGGATTCTTGGCTGGAAATAGTATATTTGTTGGTTTTGCAGACGGCAACAACGAGGATAATGCTCGTGATGATTGGCGTGGAACTAATGCTGATGACGATGAATTATT
>NYWG01000266.1 GCA_002684915.1 Verrucomicrobiales bacterium | reverse complement strand
TGGAAAGGATCAACCGCATCAAATATTGCTACTGGAGCTGTACTTGCTGGTGGTGTTAGTCTTATTGCGGATACTGCTAGTGGTAAACCATTAGGTGAAAGTATTGCACCTACTATGGGTGGTATGGGTACTCTTACTATTTCATCTATACTTACTAGAGGTTTAGCTGCTGGTGATTGGAAATCTAAAGTATTGGCATTGATTATTAATTCTGCTGCTTTTAATTATGGGTATGGGAAAATTGATAATATGCAACAGAATAATCAAGCTGCTCCACCCCAATCTACTGCTAATGATGGTAATATTATGCCTAGCATGATGTCGCCTATAAGTGATCAAGATCTTCTTAATGAAATCAAACTTAAAAAACCAGATATAGGTGATTTTGGTCCTGGAAAAGAAGGAACGTTAGAATTTGAGAATGCGATGAAGTCATACAATGAAGAGTATGGGGATCGTATAAAAACTCTAGAATCAAAAATAGAACCAAAGAAGGAAATAAAGGAGATTAAGAATTTAAGATCCAAAAAAGAGATGGATATGACATCTATTGGTCAAGAACCAGATTTACCTCCAGTCTTTTTACCAATGCCTGGTGCTACTGGTGGTGGAGGAGATCAACAACAGGGTGGTATTAAAGGTGGAGCAGCAACGGGATATCCTGTTATAACGCCAGTTGATCCAACAAATTCCCATGTTTATATTTCATATAAGATGTTTAATATTTCACCAGCGTTAAGTTAGATATATGGCTCAGCAAAAGACAGTAAGATTTTTAACCAAGAATACAGTTAGTATTAGAAAGATTGGACAATCATTATCTAATGTTTCTAAATCTTTATCAGCTGCATTTAAATCATCTAATATTGTTAGTCGGACAACTAATAAAAATATTAGAGATCAAAAAAAATTAATACGTCGTGATGCTTCATTCTTTAATAGAAGATTACAGAGTATTAGAAGAAAAGATCGTGAGGATATGATAGAAGCATCAAGTTCTGTTGGTCCTAGTAATTTCTTACAAAAGAATATATTCAGGAGTACTAAGGGATTTCTTGGTAGAATTTTAGATTTCTTTGGTATACTTCTAATTGGATGGGCAATTAATACTTTACCTGGAATTATAAAAAGAATTGGTAAATTAATTGGATTTATTAAAAGAGTAGTTAGTCTCTTTACTGGATTTCTTAGTAATATATTTGGGTTTTTTAGTAGGATTGGTGGAGCAATTGCTGAGACCTTTGATCAACTTAGGAATTTACTATTTTTTGATGAGCAAGCACAGATACAAAAGACTTTTGGTGATATTAATAGGGGATTTTTTAATTTGAGTAGAGATATTGAAGAAGAAGCTTTTAATATGACTAATACTAAAGCATTGGGTTTAGATGATGCAGAGGATCAACTTAAAAAGTTTGAAACTGATATGGGGATGGAGAAAGAAGAGGATGATGAAGATGAAGAACCACCAAAAGAAGATGATAAGAAAGATGATAAGAAAGAAGATGATAAGGACGAAAAGAAAGATGGGGTCTTCTTAGATACTACAGGAAAAGTTGAAGGAACTAAGACTACACCAAAAGAGGAAGATTTAAAGAAAGACGATACTGGTCCTGATACAAGAGGATTGGATGGTGAAAAATTATCACCTGAAGTAGAAGCACAACAGGATAAAGCATTTCAACAAAGTGGTTTTGAAATGTATAAGGATGGAACATCAAAGGTTAAGAAGGATGGATTAGCATATCTTCATAAGGATGAAGCAGTTATTCCTGCTGAAAGTGTTAAGAGTTATGGAATTGATTTTATTGAAAAAATTATTACCAATACAGAACAGACTAATATTACCAAGAAAAAAGCAGCAAATCAATTATATCGTACTCTTCTTAGACAGGTACAGGAGGAGAAGGGATTTGTTACTGAAGATGAGGCTGAAGAATTATTTAAAGAAACTGTAACTAAATTGAAGGATTCTCTTAAAAAGGAACTTCCAAAAGTCGAAAAGAAGGTTACTGAAGTATTTAAAGTTCTTCAACAGGCAGAGAAAACAATAATACCTGAGTTGAAGGATATTGCTAGAGAGTCTAAGAAAATTATAGATCAAAAGATTAAGACTAATAAATTACCACAAACTATATTCATTCCTTCTATGTCTGGTGGTTCTGGTGGTAGTCCAGCACCAAAAGCAACTCCAAGAAAGAAGGCTCCCCTTCAAAGTTCTTCTGGCGGGACAAATAAATATTTGTTAGCCGTAGATGCTCTTTCAACAGCGTTCTTATAATGTCAGCAAAAGATCCATCACAATATGAAGAATTTTCATTAAGATCAGCAGACGGAGAAAATACCGTTGATCTTAAAGGTAAGACTGTTGCGTTTGAATATTTTGAGAATATATTTTCTCCAGTGATAACTGCTAAGGCAATGATTCAAAGTACTGGTGATGCTATAGAAGGTCCAGATGGAAAACTTCAATCAATTTATAATGGATTACCTTTAAGAGGTGGTGAGCAATTATCATTTAAAATTGCTGGTAATAGTGAAACAAATCCTGGATTAGATTTTTCTGATGATCCAGAAAGATATCTTCATGTAGAAAGTATTACTAATGTTGTCTCAGAGACTAAAAAGGAAACTTTTGTTTTAAATCTTTGTTCTAGAGAGAATATTACAAATGAAACTTCTAGAATTGGTAGAAAGTTTGAATCTTCTCCTATATCAGATTCAGTAGAAAAAATCTTTAAAGATTATTTGAAAACTAATAAAGAATTAAAAATTGATAAAACCCAGAATAAGTATGGTTTTATTGGCAATATGAGGAAACCATTCACCGTATTAACATGGTTAGCTTCTAAATCTGTACCTGCAAAAGCTAAGAATGAAGATGATTCTACTGCAGGATTTGTATTTTTTGAAACAAAGGATGGATTTAATTTTAGATCAGTTGATGATTTAGTTACGCAAGAACCATCTAAATATGAATATTTCTTTACTGAGGTTGTAAAGAGCGTTAAGAAAAATGTTGATTTTAATATTCTACAGTACTCTACTGATAGGAATCAAGATTTAATTGGTAAATTAAGAAAGGGAGCATTTTGTAGTCATCGTATGTTTATGAATCCTTTGACTTTTGAATATACACCTTATGATAAGGGATTGTTTACATATAATGATTATGCTGGAAAATTTACTGCTTTAGGTGAGAAACCCAAAATTCCAGAAGAATTACAATCAAATCCAAGTAGAAATATAACTGCTGTATTGGATATGGGAACTTTAGAAGTTGGTGTTTCTACTGCTATGAATGCTGATCCAGGTAAGGTTCAGTCTCAAACTATGATGAGATACAATTTACTTACTACACAAGTTATAACTATGCTTGTACCTTCAAACACTAATTTGAAGGCAGGTGATGTTATTAAGGTAGAAGTTCCTAGAATTGATAGAGAAAAAAGATCTGATGTGGATCAACAACAGAGTGGTCTATATATGATTAAGGCATTATGCCATCATTTTGATACTAAAAATTCTTATACATCATTAGAGTTAATTAGAGATACATTCGGACCCCAAGAAAAATGATAGAAGAAAGTTTTTTAAAAAGTAATTTTGTAGGAAGAGATGGTTTACTTTGGTGGGTAGGTCAAGTAGCACCAGAGAAAGCTCAAGGTGATCAGATCAATGGTGGTGGTTGGGGAAATAGAGTAAAGGTTCGTATTATGGGGTATCATCCTCATAGTTTAGAAGAACTTCCAGATGAAGATCTTCCTTGGGCACAGATACTATTACCATCAACTGCTGGATCAGGTAAAGGTGGTAGAGCAACTAGTGTGAAATTATCACCAGGTGATAATGTTATGGGATTCTTCATGGATGGTGAAGATGCTCAACTTCCTGTAATTTTTGGTATTCTTGGTAGTTCAAGATATGCTCCAGTTCAAGATTATGCTGGACCATTCCAACCATATACGGGATTTACAAGTAAGATTGAAAAGGCTAATGTTCTTTTCACTAAAGGTGAATCTAATGAGATGAATGCCTCAACTAATGAATCTCCTAGATTATTACCACCAGAAACGGTTAATAAATTAAAATCTACTTTGAAGAGAGAAATAAAAGGTGCTTCAAGTAAGTTAGGTCAGACTATTACATTTGCTGGTGGTCCTCCAGAGGGTGCTATAAATGAAATATCTAATGAACTAGAGAATGTGGTAAGTGATATAAAGGCATCTGGATTAACTGGTAGTGCTCTTAAAGGTAGACTTGATAGTGCAGCATCTGAAATGATGTCTAGTGCCACTAAATTAAGTGGTATGATGACTAAAAATTTAGTAGATAATGGATTAGTTGGTCAAATACAGGGTGGATTGGATAAGGCATATAAAGTAAAATATGCTGCAGAATTGGCATCAACTGGTAGCGATGCTAAAGCTAAAGTTGCTGGTGCTGCTGTGCAAGCATCATTTATACCAGCTATTGAAGGTCTAGAGGCTGCTATTCCATGTGTGGGTCAGAAAATCCTTGGATCACTCAAAGATACAATTAAAGGATTGTTGAGTAAAATTGCTGAAAACGTAAAGAATTTTGTTAAATGTGTTGCTCAACAATTTGTTGGTGGTATAATGAATGGTATTATTGGTGGTTTGACAAAGGGTTTTTCGGGATTACTTGGTGGAGGTATCGGTGATTTGCTAGGTGGATTTGATATTGGTGGATTTTTAAGGGGCGGTGCTAAGAAGTTAATGAATCTTAGTAATGTATTTAAATGTAATAATAAGCAAGAATATGATTTTGGTATAAAGGAGTGGGTTGTCGGTAAAGGACCTAAGAATGCTATTGATATTGGTGTTGATGCTATTTTAGATCTTGCTAATGCTGCTGATCAATTGTCTGGAGGAATAGTTGGTGGAATACAGAATTTAAGTATAGCAACTGGTTCTTTAGGAATGTTTGATTTCTTAAATCCAAGTGTTAGTGTTCCTGGCAATAAGAGTTCTCTTGGTGATTGTTATGCTGGACCTCCTACTAAATGTGGTGGATTAAAGGTTGAGATATTTGGTGGTGGTGGTGCTGGAGCCATAGCGAAAGGTATTTTGGGATCAATTGTTAATGATGGTGCTGGATCAACTGGTAGTATTATTGGAATAGATCTATTAAGTGGTGGAATTGGATATAAATCACCTCCATTTATTGAAATTACTGATGATTGTAAGCAAGGATATGGTGCGAGTGCTAGATCTGAGATAGATCTAGATGAAGATTCTCCTACTTACGGACAAATTACCGACATCTATATTGTTACTCAAGGTGAGAACTATCCTGTTCCAGAACCAGAATTGGAATCTAAACCACCTTATGTTGTAGATCATGTGGTTGTAGTGAAACCAGGTATTGGATATACTTCAACTGATTCATTTACTGATAATGATGGAAATACTTATAAACCTTACATTGATAATTCTGGAAGAATAGTTAGATTATCTCCACCAGACCCTGAAAAATTTAATGTAAAGAATGTTGAGCAGTTGCCTAAGATTAAAATATTAAGTGAAACTGGATCTGGTGCTATCTTAAAACCATCATTGAAACCTAGACCAGAATATCAAGGTGAGATAAAAGAAGTAATTGATTGTATTAGTTAAGATAAATAACTATTACGAGAACATAGGATATGGCAGAAAGACCCTCTGATATACAAAACTGGCAAAAGAGGCAATTTATTTCCTTTGGACCTCATTTTAGGATTGATAGTGGAAATCCTCAAATGGGTCTTAATGGTGAGATGGTGTATAATTTATTTGCAGAGACTGATAGTGGTGATAGTAATATAATGGGACTCCAGAATGGAGGCAATTTTCAAATATTTAATGATAAGAGTATAGAAATATATGGCAATCAAGAAGGTAAGGGTGGTGTTGGTATTAATTTATGCACTTTTAATGGTGGGCAGATAGCACTTACTGCTAAAGGTGGAGGAGAAGTTTTAATTAAAGGTAGAAAAATAGTTCTTGAAGCAGAAGATATTGAAATTTTATCATCAAATACTTTGAGATTAGGTGATAGTTCTTGTAGTAGTGTTGATATCTATGGAACTAGGATTCATGGGCATGGAGTAACTGGTAATTATTTTGTAAGACAGTTATCTGCTGGAAGTCTAGTACAAAGAGCATTTGCTAATAGTCATTGTCAAGAGGATCTGCCAACATGACATTTCCACAGTACGATGATCAGAGTCAGAATAGATTCCATAAAGTTACTGAATTTAGTAATGATGTATATGTTCATGGAAAATTATATGCTGATCTAGTTGGTGGATTAAGTGGTGATGGTGGATCATTAACTGTAGATCAGTTAATTGTTGATAATAGTGCCACTTTTAATGGTGATGTTAGAGTAAATGCTGAATTAGATGCTGATTATTTAACAGTAAGACATAGACTTAATGTAGGTGTAGGTGGAACAGTTGTTACCATCATATCTAAACCAAAAAGTCCTGATGATGAGCAATTTGGTCCAAGAGTTGGTATAGGTACTACACAACCAGATGCTTTATTTCAAATTAGTGCTGGATCTACATCATTCTCTGTTACTCATGATGGTGATGTTGGAATTGGAACCACTCAACCTAGAGTACAATTTGAATCTAAAGGTGTTAATTGGTTAGGTAATAAATGTTTAACTGTTACAGTAGATCCGTGTAGAGTTGGTATAGGAAGTACCTTACCTAAAGGTAAGTTTCAGATTAATGATACTGCTCTTGAAACATTTTTTGTTAATAGTAGTGGTATAGTTGGAATAGGATCTGAAGAACCAGGAACGGTTCCTTTATATGATCCAAATGCGAATGGAGTAATAAAACTTGATATTAATGGTAGTGTTCATATACAAAGAAATATAATTGACTCTGCTAATTCTCCAGGAGTTAATGGGTATTATTTAAATAGGGATGCTACTGGTATTAGATGGATAGAAGCATCACCTATAGATCAAGAAGGTATTTTAATACAGGATGAAGGTACATATGTTCCTGTAGGATCTGGAACTAATAGTGGTGTAGGTCAAGTAGAATGGACAGCACCAGGACTTTATAGTTGGACATGTCCTCTTGGAGTAACTCAGGTTTCTGTTTTATGTATTGGTGCTGGTGGAGGTGGATCTAATGTAGGACGTATTGGTTATGGAAGTTATAGTGGAGAAGCTGGTGGAGGTGGTGCTCTTGCGTTTGTTAATAATATATCAGTAACACCAGGAACGGTTTATACTATTAGAGTTGGTGCTGGTGGTGCTGGTGCAATAGCACCAGTTCCTGCTACTGCTAATTATCCTGGACAAGATGGTGGTAATAGTTTCTTCTCTGATAGTGTTACTAACTTCTGTGAAGCTGGTGGTGGTAAAGGTGGTAAAAGTAGTACAAGTTCAAATAACTTAAATGGTGGTCAAGGTGGACAAGTAATCACTGGAACTGGTGGTGCTGGTGGTGCTGGTGGTCAAGGAAGTTCTAATGATACTATAGGTGGTGGTGGAGCTGGTGGATATAATGGAACTGGTGGAACACATGGTGTTAATAATGGTGATGCTCCTGCTGGTAGTGGTGCTGGTGGTGCTGGTGGTGAAGGTGGTATTGGTGGTGCTGGTGGAGGAGGTGTAGGTCTATATGGACTAGGATCTGATGGAGCTGGTGGTAGTGGTGGTTCTGGATACCAAAATCCTGCAGTAGGAGGTGGTGCTGGATCAGGTGGTGTGAATGGTGCTGATTCTGTTACTGAATCTGGTGGTATTGGTGGAGCCTATGGTGGCGGTGGTGGTATGGGATACCACGATAGAGATGTATATGGAAATGGTGGAATTTATCAAGGTCCTGGTGGTCCTGGTGCTGGTGGTGCTGTTAGAATTATGTGGGGTGCTGGAAGATCTTATCCAAACACTTTAACAACTAATCAATCTGGTGGATCAAACCAATCTCAGTTATATTCAGTTATTAACTTTAAGGAATTTAATAGTTTAGGTATAGGAACTGATACATTAACTCCTATACAGAATCCTCAGAACCCCACAATGATTGTGGATGTCAATACACAAAGTTATTGGGGATATACAGGAACAGGACCTAATGCTTCTATCTTTAGATTGTCTAAGGTTGGTGTTCAAAATAATAATCCATCTTATGACTTAGATATAACAGGAACTCTACATGCTACTGAAAATGTTAAATTTGATTCTCAATTAGAGGTAGATGGTAATACATTCTTAAATGCTAAGTTGGATGTAGATGATGACACCACATTAAATGCGACATTGGATGTTGATGGTGCTACAACACTTAATAATACTCTGGATGTTGATGGTGCTACAACACTTAATAATACTCTGGATGTTGATGGATTAACAACATTTAATGAATCTACTGATGCTACTAGTCCTACAAACGCTTCTGTTCAGTTGGATGGTGGTCTAGGTGTTGTTAAGAAGGTACATATAGGAGATAAACTAACAGTAGACAGTGGTTTACAATCAACAGATAAAGATACTGGATCTATTGTTACTGAAGGTGGTGTTGGTATTGAGAAGAATTTAAATGTTGGACAGAATGCGAAGATATTTGGATCTTTAGAATTAGAGAGTTCTTTAATTGATTATCATAATCTTGTTCCTAGTCTTGCTACAGGTAAGAATGATTGGAGATTATCTTCTATAGGTGTTGGTGTTTCTTGGAGACCATCTGGAATAGAAACAGAAAATATAATTTATGTAACAAG
The DNA here is from genome assembly GCA_002684915.1 of Verrucomicrobiales bacterium. Lineage (GTDB taxonomy): Bacteria > Verrucomicrobiota > Verrucomicrobiia > Limisphaerales > UBA1096 > UBA1096. The sequence continues at coordinate 1,435 of NYWG01000266.1, read as the reverse complement.
AGATGGTAACGATAATAATAGTGGTTTATTGGAAGGTGATGCTGTAAGAACAATTGGTAAGGCTGCTGAGATAGCACAAGAAGGAGATACAATTAAAGTTAGATCTGGTGTTTATAATGAAAATAATCCTATTGGTTTGAGAACAGATGTTACTATTTCTGGTGAGGATTTAAGATTAGTTACTGTTGTTCCTGATAATCCAACAAAAGATTTTTTCCATGTTAGAGCTGGTTGTTTGGTTCAGAATTTAAACTTTGCTGGATCAAGTCATGCAACAAGTCATGTTGGTTGTGGTGCGGTTGCTTTCCCACCAATTCAAGCATCTATAACTGCTGGAACAGATTTTCAAGCAGTGACTGGATATACTGAATTAGGTCCAGCAAATGAAGGTGAAAGAGGTAGGTGGCGTTCACCATATGTAAGAAATTGTACTAATTTTATGACTGGTAGTATTGGTATGAAGATCAATGGTGATCATGCTGATGCTAATTTTACTGGCACTAATAATCTAGGACAAGATATTAAGTCAATGGTTTGTGATTCATTCACACAATATAATGAACAGGGTATTGGTGTTTCTATTACAAACAATGCCTATGCTCAGTTAGTTTCTATCTTTACTATTGGTTGTGACATTGGTATATCTTGTAGAACAGGTGGACAATGTGATTTAACAAACTCTAACTCTTCATTCGGTAACTTTGGATTAGTTGCTGATGGTGTTGGTGATATTGAATTTACTGGAACCACAAATACTGCTATAAATGGTGAATCTGATGCTGTTATTATAGATCAGATTAAGGATGTTGCTAATAATTATAGAACTCCTTTTGATGGGCAAGGTGCTTATTTCCATTTAGATATGAGTGATTATAGTGATACTGCTTCAACAGTACAAATAACAAAACCAATGGAATTGATTCGTAGTATTAAAGTTACTAATGCTGGAAGTCCTGGTGATTATAGTCCTTCTTCTCCACCAATTGTTACTGCTTCTTTGCCAGAAGGTCCAGAAGCAATATTTGCTGAGTTTTCTCCTAATGTAGCTTCTGATGGGACTATTGAATCAATTGATGTTATTGCTAGTGGTAGAAATTTCTTACCTACTCAGACTGTAACGATCAATATTTCTGGTGGTGGATCAGCAACTGCTGAAGCAAATATGGATCCTATCTTATTCACTATAAGTGAATCTACAGATAGTGCTAATAGTGGAACAGGTACAGGAACTGTTACATTTAATGAATTTATTCCATATGCTGTTAAATCTGGAGTAACAGTTGAGTTTGTTAGATTGAGTAGGATTATTACTAGTTCGCATTCCTTTGAATATATCGGTGCTGGTACAGACCTAAATACAGCTAACCCATTCCAAGGTGGAAAACCAATTCCAGAAAATGAAGTTGTTGCCATTAATGGTGGTCAATGTCCATTC
>NYWG01000265.1 GCA_002684915.1 Verrucomicrobiales bacterium | reverse complement strand
TTTTAATATTTTCGTGTATTTCTTCTTTATTTTCTTCGACCAAGTTTTCAGTAGTTATCGGTTCTTCAAGTTTCGTTTCTTCCATATTTTATTTATTTCGCTTTAAAAGTTATAAATATAGTATAATAAATTACTGTTGTAATTGTTGTATAATATTTTTTCTCTTCGTCGTTGACCCTGTTAAAATAAAGTGATAATTATAGAACGGGAATGATTTTGTAATTCTACATTCTATTTTTAGTGGTCCAAATTCCGTGTTAATTTGTTTCTGTAGTTCATATATGTATAAATATGCTTCACAGCATACTTGATTTCCAAATATTAGTTGGATTTTCTTGTACGGTAAGAACCATACTAACGATTTTGTTAAGTATAAACGCCCTGAGTCTTGCACAGCAGAAAAGTAACAAGTTTGCCCATCAATATATAAGGCCATTTTTATATAAATAAAGGGTTTATCAGGTATATATATCAAATAAATGGATAATCATTGTGTGATATGTTGGAAAGGTCGCTGTTCCTATGCAAAGTGTAAATATTGTCAGTGTTGTATTTGTAAACAGTGTATGACAAAGATGCTAAAACTCTATAAACAAGGTAATGATTTTTTAAGACTCTGTCCTAACTGTCGTTCAAATTTGAATTGGGCACGTAAAAAAAATGGAACAATAATTGCATTCCCTGATTTTGACTATGACGACATTATTATCCCCGGAAATCCCTTCAGACCGATTTTAAATATTTATCATATTCTCCTTAGTTTTACGGGTATAACGTTAATGGTTTTCATTTTATGTAAATTATTAACTACAATGCAAAACCCAGACAAAGGTATTTTGTTTTTGGTTTCTACTATAACTTTGTTACCTTTTTTGGTTAGATAGATGTAACAAAGTTTGGAAATATGGTGTGTATAATATTAAATGCTTGTTTAATTTGTTCTTTTTGTTTCTTATCTAACTTTTCAAATGGTACATCTAAATCAATTACCGGTTCGTATTTCTTTTTTTGTTTCATTAGTATGTCTTTATATGAATGATACTTGGTATTTGTAATCAAATCCTTCTTCCATCCAGTAAACGGTTCTCTTGTCAATGCTCTATTTGCATGTTCTTGAAACATTGGTTCAATTAAATGTTGAAATAAAGCATTTGTGTACGTTAAATCTAGATTGTTAAACTGTTTGCTTTGAATAAGTCTTTGATGCAATATATCGGGCATATATGGCAAAATGATATCTCTGCCTCTAGCATGTATATAATATCTATTACTAAATTTTGTAATTTTGTCTTTGTGAAAGCATTTATTCCATATATTTTCTGGTATCAAGGTTGGTTGCTTTTTATTGTATTCCCAGTAAACAAAATTATATTGTCTATTTTTGTCTTGTAATATAAAGACATGCCTTGGTCCAAATTCTTGATTTTCTTTTTTGAATTCGCCCGGGAACAGTACAATATTACCAGCCAATGCACCGTTGACAATTGGTAAACCAAATACTCTCCAGTTATTTGATAACGGCAACGGAAATTCAGTCATTTATTTTTTTGACTTTATAAGTTTGTAGTATATATTATTTATAATTCTATTATATAAATATATAATATATTAAATATGTTTTTTGTACTTCGAGAATTCCGTCGATCATGGATAATTTTAGCAGCAGCAGGATTAGCAGCCCTTTATACATACATAAAACAAGAAGTAACCGATTGGCCTGAATTTCTAGACACAGGCATCAATACATTTGTCACAGCCAGTTCCGGTATTTTAGCATTTGTATTATCATTTCAGTTGTCAAACGCTTTAAGTAAATCCGCTGCTGGTATTGCCGGTTTCAATAGTATTTGCGGTGATTTGTTAGCATTTGCAATGCACATTGTTAGTTTAAGCAACGATGATCCAGCAATAAAGAATTCAGGTAAATTTATTCAAGCGAAAAAGAACGTTCGAGATTTATTATTAGCAGCACCGGGTATGTTCAAATGGCGTATGCGTTCAGCTGGTGTAAACATTGACTTAGTTCAAGTCAAACAAACCGGTGAAGCATCTGTAAAATTATATGAACGCAACGAGAAGATGTATTGTTTATTAAAACGTTACATGAGCATTGGTTCCATTGAAGCATTGATGTTAGCATTATCAAATGAATTGCATACGATCCGTGAGTCTGGTGCTTTGGACCCGGCACAAGAGACCGTGTTGATGGCAAAATGGGAAGGTATTTATGCTGCCTATGGTGGATTGACTGGAGTAGCTAAACCTCCACCAATGTTGGACTGGTTTCTATACATTACATTGGCAATTTATGTCATTTTCATGCCTTATGAATTTGCGGAAATGGAATATCATGGTGTTTACTTAGCCGCATTGACAGCCTATTTTTATTTAGGGCTTTGGATAGCTGGTACAACCATTGGTGATCCATTCCGTGAAGGCATTGACCCAGCTCAATTTGAAACCGTAACAGGTGCCGCAAAGGGTATTCAAGATGCTATTGAAGAGATGTTCAAACGTGAGTCTGAACTAAGTTTGGACGATGACAATTGTCAACAAGAAACAACAGCAATAACGGTAACAAGTAATAGCAGGGAACCAACGACGAATAGTTTCGAAAAGGCCAGCTTAGAGATGGATACGAGTAATGTGAATTATGTCAGTACCCATTCTGATAACAGTTTGCAAGAACAAAGTAAACGCTTACATTGGTAAAATTAATCTTAAAAATGTATATATGTACTCTTCTATGTAGTTTCATATAGCTCTAAATTCTAAAATTTTTATCATGCACTCTATAGCAATCAACCACTTAATAATTTTTATCTTACATGCCGCTAGTAGCGTTTTCTTATTTATGTTAGTACCAAATGACGACGCCAGCAATGCTGTCGATGCCATGAAAGCCAGTTTAGGATTTGATATCTTGACTCTAAGCGGCAGTTGCCCTGAAGCAGCAGCTGATCCGGTTACAACAGCAGCACCACAGGAGAGACGACGTTTGTTGTCTACAACTGAAGGCTGCTCTTTGGTTCGCACGGAAACTCATGAGGCCGTATTCGAAGGCATTGACATTATTATGTTATTTGCTATTAACGAAGCAATTACTGCTGTAAGTCATTTAATTGGTTTTGCTGGTTGGTGGATGTCCGAGGCATCATGGAAAGCTGACTCTAGACATCTTGAAGTCTTAAGACGTCAAGTGGAGTATGCTATTACTGCTACGTTGCTTGAGTTGGGTATATTATATACTTTAGGAGGCAACAGTTTATATGCTGCCTTGTTCATTGTGTTTGGTAATATTTGTATCCAAGTCTTGGGCTATGTGATCGAGCGTACATCAGATATGATGCGCCAATACTATTTACTAGCAACAGGGACGTTGTTGTTGTTACCAATTATTGTTTTGATTACACATCATGCTGATAAATTAGTAGGTATGGATCATGCTTTAACATTGGCAATTTTATACACGGTGTTGTATTTATTATTTGCCTTACACTTGTTTGCACATATTAGCTACCAATGGTACCGTGCCATGATTGACAAAGACCATGGTTTCCAATTGTTGGGAGCTGCTACAAAATTAGGCTTGACATGGTTGGCAGTCACGATGTTACATCATACTTACAGCGAATTAGGTTTGCCTAAATTACCAGAAATGGGATCAGGTTTAGATTTAGAAGGACTGTCTATGGGTTTAATTATTGGTACTATTGGTTTAGTCGTTTTGGGTTTTGCAGCATTGACTCAATTACCAAAAGATGCTGAATACATGGCAATTACACCACTTAATACAGGAAGACGAGGCATGACAGATGACAAAATTTTGAATCAAATTTAAACTTGTAAATAGCTGATAAATTAAATATATATTATGTCATTAAGTACATTACCTTTACCATTAGTCTTACATATTTCTCGTTACTCGCCAGAACTCCTTTTAACTTCTAAAGAATTTAATAACTATCTTTGCAAGCACATAAAAACGTGCCCAATTCATAGTTTAGAAAAACCAATGATAAAAGATTACCAGTCTAGTAAAACAACAAAATGTCATATATGTGGCTGGACAAAACGTTATTCTGAAAAAGAATATAAAGTTTTAAAATTTAATTTTTTCAATGATATAAGAAAAAGGTACAAAATTTCTTAGTTTAATTAATATAATATAATACTACGGCTACTATGAATCTAAACTATAACAATGAAGCTGCTATTATTCTTCGTTTTCGTTTCAGCAACTGTACAATGTACAAATTCTAGCAATATCAGTAATACTAGTAATACTACTAGTAATCCTCAATACACTAATATAAATAACACTGTAACAGTTGCACCTGTTCCAGATACAGATATTATTACTACAACACCGATACAGATACCGGAATCGGTACCGGAAAACCAATCCCAAAAAGTAATAGGAATAGGTCCAACTGGTCCAACTGGTCCAACTGGTGAACAAGGTGTAAAGGGTGAACGAGGCGAACAAGGATCTAAAGGCGAGATTGGGCCAAGAGGATATGCGGGCAGAGATGGATATAAAGGTGATCAAGGCCCAGAAGGTCTAGAAGGACCAGCCGGAGAAGACGGCAGAAATGGTCGTGATGCACCTATAGCAATCGATGATGTTCTACGAGCTAATAATAATGATGACAAGATCGTATGGGATCAATTAGATGAAGATATAACATTTGTTATTTCATTTGGTACAACTGCCTTTGGTATTAGTTTATTGAATTCTTTATGTAGTGTATGGTTATGTTGGAAACGCTTAACGAAAGGACCTAGCTACGGTAAACTAAATGAAATGGAATTAAAACAAATGCACATGGCTTAACTATTATATAATAGAATACATATTAATAAGTAAATACAATGAGTGATATACATATTGACGTATCAACTTATAATAACAAGACTAATAAAATTAGTTTAGAAACAAATACAGTTTTAAGTATTATGAAGTGGTTTGGTTTTATAATCGGTATTTCGGGTCTTTTAATAATTATAATTGCACTTATTCGAGCACTCTATGTTCGTAAGAAGCGTAAAAAGTTATTAGTCGAAGGAGAAATATCTAATTATTTAAAATTTGATGCAATATCTGAAGGTGAGCGTGCATCAGAACTAGCGACAAACACAGTACAGCTATAATAAAACTACAACTGGCGATGACAGAGGAATACGATGAGGATATATCAGTGTCCATCCATGTATGTTGTTGTTTTTTAAGCATATTTGTCTGTATAATAATAATAATAGATTATAGTCATCCAGTCACAATAGTGTTAGGTGTCGTATTTTATATAGTTGTATTTTTATTTATTTGTGTCCCTCCGTGTTTTTATTATGATGCACCCTTTAGTTTAACTGGTTATTTTTGTTATTGTTCTTGTAAACCGTTCGTTAGAAAAAGTGTTGTCACAGCTAAAGTTGTACCAATTCCTTTAGCAATTGAAACACATTCTGATACTGAAGTTAGTAGTTGTTCTTTTGTGTCCATAAAACCTGTATTAGTAGTATAACTTTACATTTGGTTCATGTAATAATTATTTATATAATGCATTATTCTATGTAGATCATTTTTCTTCACATCTTTCAAGTTTACTTTAAACGCATGGAATGCGTTGAATTCTTTTTCTGTGCCAAGATCATATATAAATGTTCGTTTCTGCCAAAATAAATCGTATGCCCATTCTGCTTTCTTCATAGATCTTTCATACTTCGATTTTCTTAATATTTCCAAAAATACTGTATGTCTCACCTTCCTTAAATCTTGCAAGTCAACAGCTTGACTTTTGTTTGTTAACAGTTTATCTAAATCAATAAAGTTTTCTTTTACCGTGTCCATGTTCCTCATTGATTGATGCCATTCGATATTTGGAAATGCCGCATTCAATGCTTGTAAAGCTAATGTATTACAGTCAGCTCTTCCTAACATTATCTTTACTTTTTTTTGTTCCCACCATCTGTCAAACATAAATGGACTTAAGGTATGCATAAAGTAGTAGAATGTCTTACTACAGTCATCTTCATATTGCGAAAATGGTGGTTTACGCTTTGTAATAAGAGAAATGTTCATTAATAAAGTGCCAAGGATATCACGATGTACGATCATCCCTTCGTTTATTAACGCGTGAATCAACGGTAAATATCGATCTTGTAATGGCAGAGGTGCATCTTCGTCGTCGGACCCAAGAACATATTCAAATGCATTGTCTACAAACATATATTCTTTGGCTCGGTTCATTTGTTCTTTGTAAGCTTCTTGTTTGTAATCCTCCTCAGACATTAACTCATAACTTTGGACACCATATAATTCCTCGATTAGATATTCGTAATTACCATGATAGAGTCGTAAGAACCAAACTGGAATCTCCCATAGTTTCGGGTCCTTTAAGACAGCACGTACTAAGCCACCTAGAAATTTTGATTTGGTTGGATATTGAACAATAACGTCCTTATCCTCGCAAAAAGGATCCAATCGTTCATTATGAATTTTCATAAATTCCATAAAATCTTTAACAGACCAAAGTTTATACGTATTCGATAAGCCAATTTTCGTCGGTTCTAGAATATGTTTATTATTCAGTAAAGCAAAATCTTCTATATTATAAATACGAGATTTGACACTTACGGCACTGCTGCTACCTTGGTCTTCTGGGATCTTTTGCTCTTCCTTTGCTTCTACTATTTCGATACTTTGAATCTTCGTATTAGCAAAGTTATACTGAAGATTTGAATGTGGTAAGACAATTTCAAAACTATATTGATTTAAATTTGCGTTAACCCTCACCAATTCAGCATTTTCAGTGACAGCTGTAAATTCATGAACTGGAGAACCTTGAAATGTATGGACGTAGCGACGCATTTTAACGACAACGGTGCTATTATTTTGGATATAACCTTGATTGTAATAGACCTTTATTCGATATGGTTCGATTGTTATAATCTTATATCTGTCAAATTTAAACTCTGATTCACAGTTGATCGTTTTCATGTTGTTGTTGTTTAAATATACTGCCGTAGCAGCTTCTTCATCAGCAATAGTTTTTAATTCCTTTAATCCATCTTCCATATATTTCGAATCTTCTTCTGTTAAGATTGATTTTTGTTTCTTAGCAGCTGGTTTCTTAGCCGGGCTGTTAGCCGGACTGTTACGGTCACGTTTCTTGTTACGTTTGTTCATATAATATTCGACATTAGCATTCAGTTCGTCTTCATCACCCTGAATAGCTGGATCATCTTCTAACAGCATCGCATATAATTCATCGTAATCTTTCGTTTCCGAAGCTTCATGAACTAAGTCCGTGTTCTCGTTACAATACTCTAACAATGCCTGATATTTCTTTTCATTGCTATCGGTTGTCATACGGGTCATAACATCCATTGCTGTCAAAGCTACAGTATCGTCTGTAACAGATTTATCGTCTGGTTTATAGATGGAACGTGATTCCTTTATATTTGATTTTCTAACTTTAAAGCCACGCCAAATAGCTTGAATTTTTTCAGCTACCCAAACTTTATCGTCTTCATTTTCCAAGTCTTCAACTGCTTTAAATGCTGCTGCTTCTTGTTCCGCATAGTTTACTTTTGATTTGTTCCT
>NYWG01000264.1 GCA_002684915.1 Verrucomicrobiales bacterium | reverse complement strand
TTACATCTATCATACGTGTTAACATTTCCATCATTGTCAATTCCACTACATTGTTGCTGAAGATCTGGAGGATTATTTTCAATACAGTTGGATGAACTTTTCAAATTGAAACGTCTTTCTAAGTTGTGTACTGGACGATATAATCTTCTACGTGCCGTCGATGGAAAGTATTGGACACAATTGCCGCTGTTACAACATTCTACTGTTGTTGTTCCGTCTGAACTTGAACATGCGGTCACCTCCTCACATAGAAAACTTTGGAAGGATGTGCACAATGTTTTTCCAGCTTCTACGGGCTTCATTAATACCGTTTTTTCTCCAACGGCTTCACCTTCTCTGTTAATTGGTTTTGCAAGAACTGGAGCTGCTTTTGCAGCTGCTTTTGCCGCTGCTGGAGTGCTACCCCCCTTTGGTGGAATATAACGATTATTGTCATCAACCGTACGTATAATGTCAGTGGCAACGCCTTCGTTAGCAAACAAAATAGTAATAACAGTTTTCATTTGTGTTTTCTTCAATGAGGTATCAGACGAAATAGTATTGGTACCCATATCGCAACCACACTTTACACCTATTTTACCTGCTCCGGCATCCGAACATCCACTCGCTAGAGGCTGATAGAAACATGCATGCTTGTGACACGTTGTTGGGATAGTAGGACCGTCGGAAATTCCATTGGCACTATCCTGGTCAACGACCTTCAACGATTGTCCAGATCCTTCATTCCAACTAAAATCACTATCGCTGCTATCCTCTTTATTGTTTGTAAAAGTGGAATTTGTGATAACGTGAGATTGTTTAGCACTTAAAGCGGAGGTAGCAGCTCCCAAATGCATGGCTGCTCCAGCTTTTTTTCCACTAACCTTTACCAAATTGTTTAAGAAGCTCGCTTCTGTTAATGTATTGGCACACGCATGGTCTCCCGTTTCATAGCTACTGTAAATACCTGCTCCACCTTCTTCTGCTTCATTGGCATCAAATATAACTTTATTTAACTCCGTTGAAGAACATGATAAAGAGTGTATTGCTCCTCCGTATTTTTCAGTAGCTTTATTTTTGGAGAATGTACTATCTTTGATATCCAAACTGTTTTTTTCGTATCCTAAAATGGCACCACCTTTCTTTCCTGTGTTACCATCAAATGTACATGAGGTGCATGTCAACGATGATTCTTTTGCTAGAGCTACACTTCCTCCTTCATCGGCACCATTGTTTTTTAACACTGTGCTTCCCATCGTAATTCCTACGACTTTGTTGTTAGCTGTATCTGGCTCGTCCAAGTAAATAGCACCTCCAGCACCCCCGTTGGCTTTATTGTTTTGGATAGTCGTTCCTGTTATCGTAATCAATGCTGAATCTTTAGCATAAATAGCACCACCCTTTTTACCACTTGCTACATTATTGTCCTGTAGAATGCTATCTTTAATGGTAACTTCACCAGATTCAACACGTATGGATCCACCCTCATTTTCACTGTAGCCTTCTTTGATATCTAAATCTTCCAAGACCAATTTATGCCCATTTTTTACTATGAAGTGTGAATGTGTATTATCTCCACTCAGTACCAATTTGTTTCCACCACGCAATTTGAAGCGTCTACTGGCGGTGGTATCTGCCTTAATGGTAAGATCACCGATCAAGGTAATTGTATTCTTTAATGTGCACGAATTTTTCAACGTCACCGTTCCGGACTCACCAATGTTGTCACATTGTTCAAATTTTACATTTATTGTACCAACTACGGTAGCAGATCCATCCGTAGAGATATAGTATAATGTTTCTACCTTTGTTGGCGTAACCACAGCCACACTTTCCTCTGTAGCGCCTTGAGGTGCCACACTATCTGATGTTGAAATTGTACTTGTTGGAACAGAAGCTGGGACGCTTCCACTGACACAATCAGGACAATCCGTGGCAGATAGAACTCGTAAAGGCTTTCCTGTTGAAGTACGAACAAAGCTATATGTTTTTCCAACCCTTAAAGTTATGGTGGGATTGCTTAAAACGTTATTATTCGAATCTTTTGTTGTGTACTGATTAGTACTAAATCCCATATAAATAACAGTTCCTTCGTAAGCACAAAATGTATTACCGGCTGTAGGTACATCACCAGCGGGCCTCGTAGCTCCAGCGAAACATTGGACACATGCTCCAGCACTCACACGGTAATTTTGAGCACACACACACTGTGAAGCTGTTTTTGAATGTTTTTTCTCCAACGTGGTATAACCTGCCGTACACTGTTCACATGTTCCGTCACCTTTACTTCTGTAGCCCAATGTGCAAGTACAAAATGTCTCATCGAGATTCACATCGTCATTTTCAAGTCGTTCACTCCCCTCTGGACACTGTGCGCATGTACTGGAGCCAGTAGCTTTGTATCCATGCGCACAACGACAACTAGTGGCAGCATCTGTCTTATCTCCTTTCGCTTTCATATAACTTGGTGTTGGACAAGAGGAGCATGTACGTGCTCCATCACTACGGTAGTTTTCGTCACAGTAACAATAGGTGTCGCTACCAGATGCCTTTGCGTTGCCGTCAAAATGACTATTTGCCTTACAGTTTTTACATACGTTTCCTTCAACGTACTGGTTTTTTCCACAAATGATATCATCACATGTAGTTGGCTGGTTTGCAATAGCAACAGAAGCTAATTTTGATTTTCCTGGATCACATGCTTTGCATGTACCGTCGGTGTCTGTGTAATAGTTATCTTTGCACCTACAATAAGTATCTTCACTGGTTGTTTTATCACCAGCGTTTCTAGTGGAATCATCGGTACAAGTGACACACGCATGATCTTGTATACGTTGATTTAGCGAACAAGTGAGATGTTCACAATTTGTGTTTCCTCCTGTGAGTGGAGTATCTGCCGCATGGGTAGAACCATCGGCACATTTGAAACATTGTGCGTCTTTAACATATTCATTCACAGCGCACTTACCAACCAAACAAGAAGTGTCGCTACCAGATGCTTTTGCTCCTGGAGCAGCAGTTGAACCAGCGGCACAATCCTTACATTCGTTTGTGTCTACGTATTGATCGCGAGCACAGATAATATCTTGACAAACTTCACTTACAACACTAACTTTATCTGTAGTGTATTTGTTTCCAAATGTAGAAGTTCCCTGTGGACATGTACCACATTGGTTTTGCGAGTTGACATATTGATCGGCAGCACATGTAACAACGTCACAAGCACTATTAACGTTAGTTGGATCTCCTGCGGCGTTTGTTGTCCCCGCACCACAAGCCTTACACACTCCAGCCGCTACATATTGATTTATTAAACAGGTGCCGGCGGCGCACGCGGTATTAGTAGTAAGTTGGTCATTAAATTCACCAGTTGCACAGGATTTGCATGTACCACTACTTAAAAACTCATTTTTCCTACATTTTGTACTGTCAGCATTCCTGTAGAAAGACAAGTAGTTATCACTTAAAATTGCTAGGTCACTCAATTTGAATGCCATTTTCTTTCCGAAATTAGTTTCGCCATTTGCACCAAATTCTTTTGTTAATATATATTGAGTACCAAACGACCCGTCAGCTAACTGCTCCAACATGTATAACTTTATCTTTCCAGGAATTTTCACAGCGATCATGCACAACGACATTTCTATATCTTGTATATCTCCCTTAATATTTTGTGTTTTGGTCCAGGTTCCTGTATCGACATCCTGTAAGTATATTATTATCAAATTGTTAGAATTGAATGCTACTTGTGACCCCTTACAGCTCACGGTAGCAGCCACTGATGTTCCTATATTAATTGTTGTGCTTTCTTGTTTTTGAATTTCTGTCAACGCTGAAAAGGTAATTTTGTACCATGCTACCATTTTGTTCTCTACTGATGCTATTAAAATATCGTCGTGATTCAAGTCTACATGAAGCGTAGATGCAGTTGTAGTAAGCACCTTCGTGTGAATTTTTGACCATGTGTCATCATTGTAAACAAATACACAAACTTGTTTACTTCCTACTGTCGCAGCATACTTTCCACCCGTTGGCATAGCTACTTCTTTTCCAATGTCATCGTCCGTGGAAAGATAAGAAAATTCTTCGGTAAATGAACTTCCATCTTTTTTGTAAAAGTAAACATATTTCGTCGCACTGTCACCTATCATTATTTGTGTATCGCCGGTCGTAGTATCCAAATGAGGTCCCTTCGAAATAGCAACTGAAGTACAGGCTTTAGCGATTGTTGCACTTTCCGTGTACGTTGTTCCGTCATGGCTGTAGTACTTTACTTCAGTTCCATAACATACGGCGACTTCATTAGATTGGGAATAATCAACATCAACTATGTTCGCTCCTGATATTGAGTTTTCAAATTTATATTTCCAGTACTGTTGAAGCCCATTCTTACTCGCTGCCGCGTAGTGAAATAGTAGTAAGAGTATGGATGCATATATTTTCATCATATTGATGTGATATCTGATCTAATATATATATAATATTTTTTAATCATACGGTATAAAAGGGTATTTCCTTACTCTAAAAATGAGGTGCTGTTGGTTTTTCTTCTTCTTTATGTGCGTTGTAACTTTTGTACAAATAAGGCTACGTCAACAACGCGATGCATTAAAGTTTCCTCAAAAATTCGCGGTAAATTATAGAATTGAACAAAATAATATTACTAAGCGAGAAACTGCTAAAATGATAATAAAGGGGGAGAGAATGCTGTACGGAGCCCCTCCAGTTGATATACGTAATGGATCCTTCTCCTCTTATAAAGCAATGCAAATTAATTGTTATGTAAGTGTCAAGGCAGCGCCCACATCATTTCATACTTTTTCTATACAAACAAAAGGTGAAACGTTGAAGTCTGTCACAGTCATTACAAACAATGAAGGTGTAGCAAGCACTTTTTTGAATCATAAATTTTATTACCTAAACCCTACATTTTTTGTCACACATCGGTATGATGGAGATAATAGCCATGCTACTGAAGGCAGTGCCCTATCTTTTGGAATTGTAGAAATAAGTAACTTACCGATAGTGGTAGATAAACCATTGGGTTTTGATTACGTGAAACTATAAAGACTTTTACTTATATTGCAAATGGGATATCCCCTGCCACGAAGTTCACAAGAAAATTACACGAAGTACTTCAACAAGGTTATTCAAAAAGGTTGCTTAGAAAATTATAAAATTCTTTGGGTGGGAAGCCCATTACCTTGTCGTTTTAAGTCGAATGAAACAAAAGGAATTCTAGCTCCCAACAACGTTTTCATTGTTAAGAAGGATGAAGAATTTCAGTACGCTGTGATGGATAACAAGGAGAATATGTTTAAGCTTCCTAAAAAATTCTTTACCGTATGCTTTCCAAACGTTTCTATTAATTCTATTCCAGAAAATAATCGTGTTCACTACCAAATTACAAAGAAACAAAAAGTTTTTCTACCATACATACCTGACACTTTTTTAGAGCAAAAGAAAACGAAGACAAGTAGGAAGAGAAGAAAAATGTACCATAATCAAACAATGGACTCACCACCAGCGGAGAAAGACATAGAGAGTATAGATTTTACGAAGAAAAAGATTCCATCATGGTATGTTTTACAGAAGAAAGAGAACAAAAAAGAGATATTTAAACGTCAGGTCATATTAATGATACGGTCAATTATCAGTTTGGTAGACACTAGTAATTTCGTACTAGAAGATCCTTTTCATAGGGTAAAAGAAGTGGAAGATATTCATAAAAAAGAGGAATACATGGAAAAGATGAAAATAATTATTTCCTTTATATTTCACTACTGTAGGGCCGAATTAGGCTTACACACGAGTAATACCGACATTATTAAAACCGCAGAAGAGTTTTGTGCAAGTTTGAATGCCTAATATGGTTCAACATGATATATTTTTTACAAATGCCGCACTGTGAATTATTGCTTATGTGTTTATCGGCACATGAAATGTGAGCATATTGTTGACCACAGTTACACTTTAGCAAACTAAAATCGGTAATACTGACGATAGATTCAGCCAATGTCTTTCCACACAAGTAGCACGAAGGCTTTGACATGATATCGGCCTCACATTTCTTTCTTGTTAACGTAATAGCTTGAACAGTGGTTTCTTGTCGCATCTTCTCCAACAGCTTTAATGGTGGGTGCTCCATCGACCGCTTGCAATACTCAATTTGATTTGGCGCTTGGTTTTGTAGAGCATCTAAAAAATTACCATTGCCCATCCACCCGTACGCGTATTCTAGCTCAGCGTTTATCTTATTGTTGTACTTGGACTTCAATTTTTCATGATGTTCCTTTCGCTGTAAGCTACTCATTTCCGCATTGTAACCCAACATCTTTGCTTTTATAAACGTCGCGTTGAATATATATATATAAATAAAGTTTCTAAGTTTCATTTACACGACGTGTATGTGTCAATTTTAAATTAGTGAATAGTGTTCTTATACATCAATATTAACCCTAATTATAACTCTACTTGCTCTACACTTTTTTTTTTTGAGGGCTTCATTTGCTCTACAATTTAAACCACCAGTAAACTACATGCTTAATAATATACAAGCCCAATACCAACAACGAATAAAGCAATCAAACTATACTACACCTTCAACCAAACGATTGTTTTGAAACAAAAAAAAGTTACTACTTAAGAGTTTAAATTTGATAAGTATATATACCCCAAAAAAACTAAACTAAAATGTCATCATCTGTTACAGTTCAAAAAGTATTTTCAGCTTTCTGGAATGAGAAGACATCGCAAAAAACTAAATCGCAAGAGTGTAGTGATTCGGACAGCGATGTCGAAGAGCAACGCAAAAAACGAAAAAAGAGAATGAGAAAGAAGAGTTCAAAGAAACAACGGAAGCCAAAAGAAGCGAGCGCGTTTCGAGTGAGGCATGCTATTCCGACAAGGGTAGTCGATGAGAAAACCAACCCGGAAATTCAATGCTACGAATTAAACTTTCGTCCTACTGACGATAATAAAGAGGAGCTGATAGCATCCACTACTTTCTTCAACAGTAGGAATAAGAAAAGACAAACGTATGACCACGTTTCTCCATTCGATTGGCCGGTTGTTCGTGCAATTATTCAAGACGATGCTCCTACATCCTTCGATATTCATGCTCAAAATAAGAGAAACAAGGAAAGGCCTTACATGGAGGCAGTTTCCAGAGCGTACGAGGAGAGTTTCTTACGGCCACCAGATACCTCAAAAGGTGAACGTCCATGCTTAGCAGGGAAGGATTGCGAAGGTCTACAAATTATTTGTGAAAACGACAATGCATTTATCCTGACAGAATTCTTCTTACCAAGTCAGTGGAAAAAAATCCAAGAGACTGGTAGGAGACCCGTCGAAGTTAACCTTTGCTTAATGTGCATGCGTAACGAAATTGCACGAGCTCTATTGAATTCAAGGGCAGATCAAATGGCAATCCGTGAAGGTGTAACACTTCAACCGTACTACAACATCGTAGGATTACCTGGAGAATACGATGTCAGCAATTGTATCTGTTCCGACCCAGCAGTACACGAAGGACTATTGGAACCTATAGTTCTACACCAACAATGTGCTTACAAGTACGATGACTCCAACGGAAAACGAAGATATATTCAATGGAAATACAGCTACCCAAGCTCTAGTAGCAATAAAGAAGGTAATTCAAGTTTTCAATGAGGGGACAGATTGGAAATAGTTCTGTCCCCGCGCAAAATTTTATACACCCTTTTTTACCAAATATATGTGAGTTTCTTAAAACGGAGTTCACTGGTAATGGAGTGGAAAATCTATTTCAAGGAAATTTTGTCGATAGGGTTGATCTCTTTGATGAAAAAATACCATCAGAATTGATATGGGATCCGTTGAATATTGCAAAATACCGTGAACGAGCAGAAGGAAGACGTATTTACTGTGTGTTGGTTAAAACGATCAATCAAATTCATGAGTTGAAGAAGTTAGAAGGCCTCACACAAAAAACAAAGTATTTCTTGTGCCTTTATGAAGACATGCATATTCCACTGATCAATTACATTGACATGTTGGTTGAAAAGCAAATGAATCATCTAAATTTAATAAGTTACACACAACACGGTACAGAACCAGTTCTCATACCGGAATTTAGAATTAATGGAAGGTGTTCAACAGCATTCATTAAACGAATCATGAAGCATAAAAGCTACGAACGGTTTGGCAAATTAATTGATGCGAAGAAATTTATTCTCACAGATGATTATCTATGCACACAAATTAACTTAACAAATAATGTTACTATTCCGCCACCTGCCATCCATCTTCAACCAGAGATGAAATTATTTGAGGATGGGGAAGCTTTTCATGAGGGATTGCTGCCAGATGTGCTACGATATGTCATCAACTGTAATTTTTTCAGCGAGACGAAAAAAAATCATCCGTTGGTGCACCTTATTTCAAAAAGTTTGCCACAGAGGTGCACGATACGCAACCTCTCTGATATTCTTCACGAATACAGTAGAAAACATACGTATGTTTATGATTTCGTAATTTCATGTATGCGTTGTAGTATGTTGGGACTCTACAAGAGCAGCCAAGTACGACCTCCATTCCACATTCGAAAAGTTTTAATTGATGTTTTTAAGAATAAAACAAAAAATGAATTCCTTCAGTGGATGCTTATGGATCATCAACAGCTGCTCTTTTATATCATTAAAGAATTTTTAGTATTTGCTTGTCGCTTAGTTCCTAGCCTTTACAATGAAATTCGAGGACGATATAGTTGGGGGAAATTTGAAGATGGCGTTATGCAAGCTATGAATGCTGTGAGGAAATATGAATTTTGGGATAAAGATAATCCCTTACTATTTTCAAACGTTGAAAGTATGTTAGCGTCTGTTAACAAGCAACAGATACATCATCTTTATCGACCGATCAAAACTTCTTTTGCGTTCGCTGTCATGACGGAATGTGTAAGAATTGATGAAGAAAGGTGTCAAACTAAAACGAATACCGCAACTAAGCTAGAATGGAAGGAAATAATGTACAAGCTAGCGATACGAACAAAAGAAAAATGTATGCCATTTTATCTTCTTGAGTGTTTCCATGTTTCACATCAAACCATTAATACGATAACACAAATTCAGGAAGTGTTTTTAGAGGAAGGGTCAAAAAGTAGCTTAAAGCAATTTTTACTGTCCTTATCTCGAAATGAGTTCGAAGTCGTAAGAGATTTCTCAGATGCATTCGATAGAAAGCATAACGTTCGAATTTTCGACCTTCCTTGTCATACGTACATAAATCAGTGTATTGCTTTAAGGCGTAAACATAAAGTACCGAATGGTGTTGATTTACCGAAACACGTTGGCGAGGTTATGGTATGCTTGAATTGTAAGTCATTTAAGTCGTTCATTAACCATTACGATAACAAAGGCAATGTTTGTAATCTGTATGCGTACGGGTTCCAGAAGGTACTTGTTGAAGACGATTGTGAAGATTGTAAGTTAAAAGTGTATTGTGGAAAAAGATGTGACAAATCTGACGGTAAAAAGCGACACAATTACTCTTCTGAATACTCTTCGTTCCTTCATATATCTGAAGATCACATGAGAAAGAGCCAGAACGAGAGGCAACGAAAGCGTGAAGCGAAAGAATTACGAAAAGAGTATGAAAATGAAATATGTTCAAACACAGAATTGGTTAAAGTAAACCTGTTAGGGCGCATACTTCAATTTTACGGTAAATTGTACACGCTATGTCCAAGCTGTGGAAACGCCTTTGCTTATAGTGGTAAGCACTTCAACGGGAAAAAAGGATTTTATTGTGGTTGCTGTTTAAGTGCACAGGGAGAGTTGTACACCACTATTTCATGTTCTCATTGCCTTGCAATAAAGAATAATGAGTCGTGGCAGCCACTTACTGTTCGGGGAGAGGAGAATGAAGATGAGCGGAGTCAGATTTATTTGTGCAACGGCTGTTACAAACCGTGGATTCGAGACAGCACTCAGTTGTTGAAGATGAGCACGATTCACAAAGGATTAAAGGAAAAATGGAAACGATTAAAGCATCCAAGCAACAATTGACAACGTATAAAAAGATTAATTTATATATTTAAAATGCATGTTGAAATATCTCTTTACTTTATATTTTGTATCATGTGCTCCGTTTTTTATCCACAGGGAGCTATGACAACAATACTTTTACTTATACTATTAGCTATCCACCAATATACCTACCATATTGCGATGATGGCCCCTCCGATTGTTGGAATCTTTAATCATTGCACAGAATGTAAAAGGATGACCGTAAATTCTTACATCCATTGTACTGTATGCGACAAATGCTTTCCCCCATCTTATATTCATTCGGACTTTTTCAAACGGTGTGTGAATAGGGATATGGCCCGTAGGTATGTAGCTGTAGTAAAAATACAACTAGGCCTCAATGTTGTCTTATCGCTACTTCAATGCATAGTA